>MAXP01000289.1:21826-21998 GCA_001751085.1 Desulfobacterales bacterium C00003060
TCAAATTTCCAGTTTGGACATCGCCATTCAATTCGATAATACACGCTTTTTCGAAAAAAGTGCAAACTGGTCAATGAAGGATGCCCAATATGTTATTCAATTGAGATGAAACTGAGAAAAAATCCCGTGCATCAGCAGGCACTGCCTGCCACGCAAGACCTCCATCCGCCTG
>MAXP01000290.1 GCA_001751085.1 Desulfobacterales bacterium C00003060
GTGAGGGATACTTCAACTTATATTTTAGTACCGAAGCATTCTCCTGTCAACTTCGAGGGATTGGGGTCTAATCAGTTGCCTTATCATAAAGATGGATAAGGAATGAAGTTGCACAGGAGGTATCTGATGAAAGGTTTGAAACGGATAGCTATTGTGGCAGGAATTATTGGTCTTTTTGCGTCCCCAGTGAGTTGGGCAGAGGAAAAGGAAGGTGTCATCAAACTGGAACAGATAGTGGTGTCGGCAACCAAAACCGAGAAAAGCGTTGAGGATGCACCCGGCAGTGTCACAGTCATCTCCAGCGAGGAGATTGAGCTGCTTAATGTCGCAACAGTGGATGAAATCCTTTCAGAGGTCAAAGGTGTTTATACGTCAAGAAAAAAGGGACTGATGGATGCCACAGCCAACGTGAGAATTAGGGGCTTTAAGGGTGACCAATACACGTTGGTTCTTTTGGACGGCCAGCCCCTGAATGACGCCTATACGGGCGGAGTGGAATGGGGGACGCTTCCGTCAGAGAACATTGAACGAATAGAGGTTATCCGGGGCGCATCGTCAGCCCTCTATGGTGGCAATGCCATGGGTGGCGTCATCAATATCATCACGAAGACCCCAGAAAAGCTGGAGATGAGAGCCAGCGGAGGCCTCGGCAGCCATAACGCTTGGCGCTATCGTTTGAGTGCCGGTAATCGCTTTCTGGACAAATTCAGCCTGCGTGTCGGCTATGAAGAAGAATCAACGGATGGGTATGTGACCACACCTGTGTTGGTGGGAATCAAGGGCAAGCCAGGAACTGTATCCGGCGGCTATCCAATGGATGACAAGTTCGGAAATCCGACAAAATGGGTGGTCGGTGACAAAGGGAAAAACAACGCTGAAAAGAGCAGTCTGGATGTCAAGGCAACGTTTGATTTTTCTGATACAGGCAACCTTGCCTTTACGGCATTATCAGGGCGTCACGAGTATGACTATGACCACCCGCACACATACATGGGGACTTTTTCGGGAGCAATCGTCGGACCAGACAAGACAGCGAGTTTTAAGCCAAACAATTTCATAAGTTACACGGGCACAGGAGAGAATGAAACTGATGTCTTTACACTTGCTTTCAAGGAACTCTTCGGACGAGTCCAGCTTGATGCACAAGTCGGAACGGTAAGAGGAGATGACCGTTATACCATCGAGTCTGGTGGTCCATCAATGACCTATTATGACTCGCCGGGTACTCTGAAAAGAACCAAGAATACGACCTGGTTTTCCGAGATCCGGGCGGATGTGCCCCTTGGAGAGTCAAATCTTCTTACCATCGGGGTTTCCTACCGGGGAGACGAATCAGACACCAATGATTATGATGTTCCTTACTATCGAAGTTATTCAGGTAAGAGCGACAGCAATTTTTACTCGGGTGGACAGGATAGGATTTGGGGGCTATTTGCCCAGGATGAATGGAGTATTGTGGAACCCCTCACCCTCTATCTTGGCTGCCGTTATGACACATGGAAGGTCTATGATGGGGCCTCCGGTGTCCCAGGTGATAAGACCCAATATGACAGCAATACCGAGTCCGAGTTCAGTCCCAAGGTGTCTGCAGTCTGGAAGGCCCTTTCCAATACCACCTTGAAGGCTTCTGTGGGCCATGCCTTTCGCCCCCCCACTCTATACGAGCTTTATCGAACCTGGGAATCCTCGAGTACTGTATACCACTCCAACCCCGATCTGGATCCTGAAACGGTATGGACCTATGAGGCAGGGGTAAATCAGTACTTTTTTGACAAAAAGACCAGACTGTCGCTTACCGGGTACTTCAATGACATTGACGACCTCATCTACTATAAGGTGTATCAGGATGCCAAGATCGACAACAAGACACACAAGACACGCATGAACGCAGGCAAGGCGCAGACCTATGGCATAGAACTCGGGGCGTCACAGCAGATTACCGACTGGCTTGCGGCCTGGGGTAATTATACATGGACACACGCTGAGATCACAGATAATCCCACTGATCCTGAGTCTGAAGACAAGAGAATTACCGGGATTCCCAGGACAATGTACAATATCGGCCTCGACGCACAGTACCAGTGGTTCAGAGGAAGTCTCTTCTGTCGATACTTTAGCAAGATATACAACGATTCAGACAATAAGGACACAGCAGAAGGGGTTTACCAGACCTTTGAGCCGGCCTTTTACGTGAACGGCAAGATAATCTTATCTCCAACTAAATGGACTGATGTGTCCCTTTCCGTGGATAACATCTTTGACAAAGAGTATTGGGAATATTACGAGGGAGATGGACGAACTTTTTTCGTCGAATTGACTCTTAAATATTAGGGAAACAGATCGGCGCAGATGGAACTTTTAGTTATCATGAAAAGAACTCTGATCGTACAAGTTGTCATCCTTTTTCTTTTTTGCTTGTCTGTTCCGGGTAAGGCAATCACCGGTCAGGACAACAGAATGGAACTGATCAAGGTACAAGATGCCCAGGGAACGACTCTGGAGGTAAGACTGCCGGTCAAAAAACTGGTGGTCTTAACCTCCGATGCCCTGGAGATAGTCCGTGCCCTCAAGGCAGAAGACCTTGTAGTAGGTATCAACACCGGCATTGTCAAGGATCCTCTATTCTGGCCCAGGTTAAAGCACCGGCCCGCGGTTGGTAGATGGTCAGAGCCCAACTATGAGCTGATAGCCGAGCTCAATCCCGACATGGTGATATCTTATGCACGGCATCCCGGCGCAGAGATGGAGAAAAAACTGATGCCACTCGGCATAAGAGTCATTCGCCTGGATTTCTATAAAATCCGTACTCTGGAAAAAGAGGTAAAAACCCTTGGCCGCATTCTGAAAAAAGAAAAGGAGGCAAAAGAACTCACAGCCTGGTACCAAAGAAAACTGAGCTGGGTCCGGGAAAAGTTAAAGGAGGTCAACGATCGACCGGCTGTGTACGTTGAGAGTTATACTGGATACCATACTACGGGACCAGGCTCGGGTGGCAACGAGATATGCGTCCTGGCGGGTGGGCACAATATCGCCTCTAATTTTTCCATACCTTATCCGCAGGTGACCCCTGAGTGGGTTTTGGCCAACAACCCGGATGTCATCATCAAGGCAACTTCTCTCAGTAACTGCTATGCCATGGCTGATCCTGGTCCTCTGAGAACCACCAGACACAGGATCATGGCCCGCCCCGCCTGGGACAATATCCGGGCCATAAAGGAGGGGAGAGTCTATGTGATGGCAGGTGATATCTGGACAGGCCCCAGGGCGATCATAGGGGCAAGTTATATGGCAAAATGGTTTTACCCTGATATTTTTAAGGCATTTGATCCGAAAGAACTCCACAGGGAGTATCTGGAAAGATTTCAAGGCATCAAATATCAGGGGGTGTATGTGTATCCCTCACTTTAGGTACTTCTATATGCAAGAGATCTGCGAACAATACAGAGGCCTTACCGGCAGAAAGGTTTCTTTCATGATCCTTCTCGTGGTGCTGTTGTCTGGCGTGGGCCTAATAGCTCTTTCCCAGGGTGCATCATCTGTGGGTCTCAAGGATTCGTTTGCTGCACTTTTTGAAGATTCCGGGGTCGCCCATGCAATTGTCTGGAAACTCAGGCTTCCCCGTATAGTCATGGCCATTTTGGTCGGATGCGGGCTTGCCATTGCCGGCACTGTATTCCAGGCTATACTTAGAAACCCTTTGGCATCGCCCCACACCCTTGGGATAGGGTCTAGCGCCGGCTTTGGCGCTGTGATGGCAATAGTCTTTGGCGGTGGTCTTTACAAAGAATACCTTATTGCTGGAAACGCATTCCTTTTTGCTCTGCTTTCCTCATCTCTTATTCTGGGGGTGGCCAAATTGAAACGCTCAACCCCCGAGACCATGATACTCGCCGGCATCGCCATGATGTTCTTCTTCTCCTCGCTCAGTTCCCTTTTTCAATATATGGGAACAATGGAGGAGGTTCATGAAATCGTATTTTGGTTTTTCGGAAGTTTGTCCAAAGTTGGTTGGAAAGAAATAAGCATGGCCTCTGTTATGATACTCCTTCCCATCCCCCTGCTCTTGAAGTGGTCATGGGATTTCAATCTACTTGCAGCAGGTGATGAATCTGCAAAGGCATTGGGAGTAAACGTCACAAGAATTAGAATGGTTGGCTTAGTTGTTGCTTCCTTGATCACGGCAGGTGCCATATGTTTTACCGGCGTGATAGGTTTTATTGGGCTTGTTTCCCCTCACATAACTAGGATGGTTATCGGAGGAGATCACCGGTTCCTACTTCCTGCTTCTGCACTCGTAGGCAGCGTTCTTGTTTTGACCGCAGACACATTGGGAAGGACTCTGTGGGCCCCGCAGGTCATACCCATAGGGATAGTCACTTCGTTTATCGGGGTGCCGTTTTTCTTTTACTTGTTGATGAAGAGGACACGAGAATACTGGTAAGGAAAGTACCCAAAGCCAGCTAAAACGATAAGACGGTACTGACAATGTTACGCGTTCACGGACTTCATTTCAGATACAAAAATATAGATGCCCTAAAACATGTTGGAATAGGACTGAACAAAGGGGAAGTCTTAAGCATAGTCGGGCCTAACGGGGCGGGAAAGACGACCCTTTTGAAGTGTATTGTTGGAATAGTGAAACCGGATAACGGGACTGTTTTGATTGATGGCAAGGATACCTCCCGGATGAAGAGGCTGGACCTGGCAAGATGCATAGGTTACGTGCCTCAGAGCACACCTTCCAAGTTTCCCATAACTGTATTTGATGCTGTTTTGATGGGAAGAAGGCCCTATATCGTGTGGAAACCATCTGAAAGAGACTTGGAAGTGGTGGCCGACCTCCTCAGGTCTATGGGTCTTGAGGATATGGCTTTAAGGGATTTTGATCACTTAAGCGGAGGCCAGAAGCAAAAAGTCCTATTGGCCAGGGCATTTGCACAAGATACTGACTACTTGCTTTTGGACGAGCCCACCAGCAACCTGGATTTGAGACATCAGATGGAGGTCATGGAAATGATTTCCGGTATGGTGAAGAAAAAGGGAATGGCCGCCATTTTGGCTGTACATGACCTGAATCTCGCATCTCGGTTTTCAGACACGGTTGTGATGCTGAACGCAGGCAGGGTTTTTTGCTCCGGCAAACCAATGGAAGTGATGACCGTTGAAAACATAAGATCGGTCTACGGAGTGGAAGCAACAATAAACCAGAATGATGGCAACCCGTATATATTGCCAATTAGGCCGGTGGGCCGGTTGAAGAAGTGAAATTCCTCGCTTGAAATGGTACGACTTGTGATGCGCTTCGCAAAATCAACGGGTTAAGGGCACAGGTCGTAAACTTTAGGCACTTCTCTCTTCTCTCAACAGGAGGACATCATGGACATCCCCTGGATCGGATACTATCATTATGAAGGTGAAAAGATATTTCGAGAGTTCAATGACTATCTGACATGGTATGAAAGCCGGTCTGATTCCATAAGCCATAGGACTTCAGATAAAGTAGGGATATTCTTTCCTCGTAGTTTGCTCGTGAAGAAGGACGTGGACCTGATTCATCTCCTTATCGGGCAATTGGAAAAGAGAAATATTTTTCCTGTGCCTGTTTTTGCTC
>MAXP01000291.1 GCA_001751085.1 Desulfobacterales bacterium C00003060
TTCGCGCCTTGCTCTTGATGCTCATGACTCACCGAGAAAATCACCATTTATAACCTTCCGAGGTATAGGTACGGTTGTTTGGCTCAGGCAATAGCAAATGATCGATGACTCATGACACCTGACGTGCCATGCACGTCGGGCCTGGGAAGGCGCGGCCGGTAGGATGATCCGGGAGCCAGAAGACCTGCCACAAAAGAAATAGGTGTCTCGTGACCTCGTGCGTCAGGTTGTGAACACAGAGCGGTTTTGAGGATAAAAAAGGGAAATCCTCAGGCTGAATAATCGGCCTGGGGATTTTTTTTTGTAACTTCTCAAAAAGTTCGGGGAAATTTCCTGAAACGGAGTCCGCCGACAGGCAATTAAATTTGAAAACGTCTGAAACTCGCTTGTAAGTGAACCTAAAGAAAAAACAGTGCCCGGGAGCCAGAACCGATGCTTATGACTGGAAATCCGTATGGTTTAACAAAGGGGCACACGATAGAACTGTTTTTTCTTAAGGCTCACTAATGCGCTCAGGCAGTCAGACATTTCCAAATTTAACCACCTGTCGGCTCAGGTCATTGAGAAGATATTTTTTTTGTGTGTGGCAAAAAAGAGGAGTGATGGAGGAAAGGAATCTATTATGAAAAAAATTATTATTCTGTCCATGGTTGCTTTTTTGTGCGTATCTATGTCGGTTCTGTCATCAGCAAACAGGGCACTGGCCCAAAATGGAGACGAAGGTATACTTCAATTGGACGAGGTGGTTGTGACCGCCGGGAGGGTGGATGAGAAGAAAAGGGAGATCACATCCAATGTGACGGTTATTGATGAAGAAGAAATCCAAAGGTCTTCTGCCAGGGACCTCGGGGATTTGTTGGCCGAAAAGAACATTGGGCACATTCAAAAGTACCCTGGCGCCCTGACTTCTATCGGTATCCGGGGGTTCAGGACCGAATCTCACGGTAATGATCTTGAGGGCTATGTCCTGATTCTGCTGAACGGACGGAGGGCCGGCACCGGTAATGCGGCAAAGATCATGACCAAAAACATAGAGCGGGTGGAGATAGTAAGGGGTCCTGCTTCTGTTCAATACGGATCGGCCGCAATGGGCGGAGTCGTAAACGTGATCACCAAACAGGGAAAGGATAAACCGACTGCGTTTGTTGAGGGAGTTTTGGGGAGTTTTGACCATGAGGAAGGGAGTATCGGATTGTCTGGACAGGCAAAAGGATTCGATTTTTCCGGCACTTTTACCAGAGAATCGAGGGACGACTATGATACTGCGCATGGGGAAAGATACTACAATACCGGATATGATGACAAGGAAGACTGTAGCCTGAATCTTGGTTATGAGTTCTTGCCGGGAAATCGTATAGGTATCATTTACAATTATTTTGATGCAGATCATGTGGGCAGCCCAGGCTACCTCAGTCAGAACGATCTTGACGACTATAAAGATACAGGCAATAATTCCGTTGACTTCATTTATGACGGCGGGACCACAGATGGTCTATTCTCCTGGATGGCCAGATATTTTTTCGGTGAGGATAAGAACAAATGGTTTGATCCCAAGGGGAGCAACCCTGACGGATGGGACAATGGTATCCCATCTGAACAGAAAACTGACCAAAAAGGGGCTCAGGCACAGGTCTCTTTAAACCAGGAGTATTTGCTTGTTACTGCGGGTTTTGACTGGGTGAATTATGAAATCGAAACCACCTGGGATCCGAAGGAGTCTGAATATGATAATCCTGCCGGTTTTCTCCTGGCCAAAACCATGCTTCTGGACCGGAAGTTGATAATCAGCGGTGGTTTGAGGTATGATGAATATGAGGTGGACATGAAAAAAGGCCAAGGCAAAAAGGAGAAAGGTGATCACCTTTCTCCTCGAGCCGGCGTGGCCTATCTTCTTACAGACTTTCTAAAACTCAGGGCCAACTATGGAGAGGCATTCAAGATGCCTTCCGCCAAGCAGTTGGCAGGAAATTTTCCAGGCTGGTCCGGCAATTTCGTGGGTAACCCCGATTTGGACCCTGAGCAAAGCGAAACCTACGAAGGGGGGCTGGACTTTTCTTATGCTCATCTCAATTCTTCTCTCACCTATTTTTATACTGATTTTAAGGATAAGATCCAGACTGTTTCCATATCAGGTGGTGACACCACGTGGAAAAACGTTGGAAAAGCTGAAATGGAGGGTGTGGAAGCGAATATCTCCTGTGACGCGGGTGCCCTTTTGGGCTGGGATTTTGAGGTAAAACCTTACGCCAACCTTGTATATCTCACCAAATACGAAGATAAGGAAACACACAAAGACCTCAATTATACCAGTGATATTAATCTGTCTTACGGTATTACATTCTCCGATTTTGATGGTCTTTCCGTGAATGTGAACTTTGCTTATACAGGAAAACAGCATATCGATGATTGGGAAAGCGGGATTTATCCGACGCCTGTAATAGAAAAAGGCGGTTTTACGGTTGCTGATTTTACAATCAGCAAAAGGATCGTGGATTTTGAAGACTACGGTCGGTTCACCCTGAGAGGTGCAATTGAAAACCTCCTGGACAAGGAATACGAATACGTACAAGGGTACCCCATGCCCGGAAGAAGTTTTTTCCTTGGCCTCAGATATGATTATTAGGAAGTTGTTGTTATGGAACTCAAAAGCCTATTTCTTGGTCTTACCTTTGCTATAGGCATCTTTGCCTTAAAGAATGGTGTCGGCCTCCACTACTATCTGAACCAGAAGAGAAGGTTGAAAGAAAAAGTCTTCTTCCTTTTTCTTTACTGCCTGGTCTATTTTCTTGTTTTTGTCATTTCCTTCCAGATCCTGCAAAGGATCAACATCCTCCTCTACTTTGAAATAGTGCAAGACCTTCTGAAATCAGGAATGTTTATCCACATCATGATGGCGGGTGGACTTATTATCTGGGGGATTGTCTTACTGAAAGGAAAAAACAGGACGGGAAAGAGGAGTTATGGCTGGATGGCCCTGGTTATCCCCTGCCCTGTCTGTATCACAGTCATCTTTTTCAGCGTGGCCTTTCTCCTTTCTTGCCTCCCGGATCCCGGTTATCCGGCCGTATTGGGGGCCTATGTTGTATTTATGGCTATTGTGGTTGCCACGGTAATCAGCATGACACTTTGGAGTATCAGGTCAGGGTTTGCCGCTGAATCAATTCTGGGGGCGGCGATGTTGATCGTTGCCGTGTACTTCTTCCTGTCTGTCATTATCATGCCACAATTTGCAGATATCGAGAAGATATACAGGCTGGCGGCCTATGAAGGCGAAAAACAGACCGTGAAGTCCGGGCATATCGTGTTGCTGTATTCAATGATGGCGGCCCTTTTCACAATTGGTTTTTGGACTATGAGAAGACAGATTAGGATGGAAACAAAATGGACGTAGGCGCATTATTAAAATCATTGATCTATGTCATTTCCAGTTCTCTCCTCTATCCTGTCCTGTTTTTGCTCGTGCTCTTAACTTTATGGATACTCATCTACTCTGGATCTTTTTTTGCCGAATGGCTGGAACGGCTGAGGTTGGCCAGGTACCCTTCCGAGGAACTTCCACAAATGATAAAACAGGGAAATCATCGGAATGTATTCTCACACCGGGTCAATTCCTATGTTGACCATCTTCGCCGTGTACTTGGCAAAGGGAATCAACCCACGGAAGCAGAGATTGAGAACATCATTCAAGAAAAGAGCCTAAGCATATGGAAGTCCTTGGATCGCTTAAAGATCGTCGTCCGGATCGGACCCGGCCTTGGCTTGATCGGCACCCTCATCCCCATGGGAACAGGCCTGGCGGCCCTGGGACAAGGTGATATGACAAAATTGTCTTCGGACCTGGTAATCGCTTTTACAACCACAGTGGTTGGTCTGGCCGTGGGCATAATGGCCTATTTCTTCTATACGATAAAGAGAAGTTGGGCAGAGGAGGATGTCAAGAATATTGAGTTGGCAACCGAGATACTGGCGGGCAAGGTTTTAGAGGAAAAGGACAGTGCGGTACTTTAAGAAAAAAAGGGGTACTCCATCCGGCGATCTGGGTGAGAACGACCCCATGACAGGGGTGGCCAACCTCTTTGACATCGGGCTCGTCTTCATCGTCGGGCTCATCATTACTCTGTTCACCGCCTATCACCTCCAGGACCTTTTCAGTGAGAAATCCGAACTCACCATCATGAAGAAAACAGAGAATGGACAAATGGAGATCATCACCAAGAAAGGAAAAAAGATAAAGGCGATCAAGGTCACTGAAGAGAAGGCCCGTGGCAGAGGAGAAAGATTGGGGATTGCCTATAGATTGGAAGATGGGACAATGGTCTATGTGCCGGAGTAAAGAGGACTGAAAAAAAGGGTTAGTATATGAAATTAAAAACCGGTTTCTATGTCAAAAAGCTCGCTCCATTATTTTTCGTTCTATTTGCCATCCTCCGGTGTGCTACCCCGGTATTCTGCTATCCGGTAACATTTACGGATACTGAGGGGACTGAAATTACCATCGACAAAAGGCCCTCAAGGGTCGTGTCCCTGGTGCCGACTATTACCGAGATCATTTTCAAAATCGGGGCGGGGGATACGGTCAAGGCCGTTACTTACCACGACACATATCCTGTGGAAACGGCGACAAAGGAGATCGTGGGAGGCTTTTTCTCACCCTCCTTGAAGGTCATAGAAAAGATAGACCCTGATATTATCTTTGTATCCAGGCTCCACAAAAAGATAAGACAAAGACTCGGTCATGGAAGATGCCGGTTGATCAACCTTGAAGCAAATTCCATTTCTGATATTTATCGAAATATCAATTTGCTGGGTACAATTTTCAACAAAGAAAAAAATGCTGCAAAGATCATCGAGGAAATCAGGAATGAACTTGAGATTATTGCCAGGAAGGTGGCCAGGATACCTCAATCCGAAAGGAAAAGGGTTATACGGCTCATGGGCCGTGATCAGGTGATGACCACGGGGGATGATTCTTTTCAGAACGAATACATCAGGCTCGCCGGCGGCATTCCCCCCAGGTTCGGAAAAGAAGGGAATATTGCAGCCGTCACCAAGGAAGAATGGATGCGGTTTAACCCCCAGGCTATTTACGGCTGTGGCGGGGACAGGGAAACGGCTAACAGGTTCTTCGAACGCCCCGGCTGGAAGGATGTAGATGCGGTAAAAAATGGCAAGGTGTTCTTTTTTCCGTGTGACCTTACATGCCGGGCATCTACACGCGCCGGTAGTTTTGTTTCCTGGCTCTCCGCAAGGGTTTACGAGGATGAATTCTCCGAAAAGCAGACGCAGGTCTTAGAAGACCGGGTATTCAGATCCCTCGAACTCGTTCTTGATCTTGATTATGTTAAAGACATCCGCGTTTTGTACAGCACCATCCATGATTTCTTGAACAAGACCCTGATCATCGATTTTGATGAACCATTATCTGTGGTCTCAACCCTTGAAGGAGAACGCAAAGGGATAGAGTCAGTAGGCAACCACTATTCCTCTCCTCCCTGCTGGGGGATTGGCCATAAGCTCGGTTTGAAGAAAATAAGAAAGCGAGTATATGAGGTTATCGGGAAATCAGAGGATACTGCCGGTTTCCTGTTCACCGGGGCGGACATGGACAATCTGGCCATTAAGCGGGAACAGTTCAAGGAAATGGAGGTCTATGCCCTGGTGACGGCCGGCGTCAAGTCAAATGCGGTCAGGATGTCTGCAGATGAGGGGAAATTCTATGAACCCGGAACAATCAACATAATCATTTTGCCCAATGTGAGACTCTCACCACGTGCCATGACAAGGGCCATTGTAAGTGCCACGGAAGCAAAAACTGCGGCATTGCAGGATCTTGATATACGAAGCAGCTATACCCCGCGAATTCATCAGGCCACAGGAACCGGAACCGATAACATCCTAATTGTGGAGGGAAAGGGGATACCGGTTGACAACTCCGGCGGCCACTCAAAAATGGGCGAACTGATTGCCAAAGCTGTATATGACGCTGTTCAAGAAGCGGTCTACAATCAAAATGGTGTCACCCCCCGGCGCAATATCTTCCAGAGACTGAAGGATCGGAGGATCAGCCTTTTTGATTTGAGCGCCTCGATGCGGATGGAAAACAAAGGTGACAGGAAAAAGCTCCTGGAAGCATTGGAAGAGGTATTGCTCCAACCACGATATGCCTCATTCGTGGAATCATCTTTCGCAATAAGTGACGACTACGAAAGAGGCTTGATTGCTGATTTAAGCATCTATGAACTCTGGTGCAAAAACGTGGCCGAGGAAATCGCGGGGGAAAAAATCCCAAACCTGAAGGATGTCACAGAAACTGAAAACATGCCGCCTGTTTTGCGTATGACGGTGAATGCACTGCTCAACGGGATATATTACAGAAGCGTTTCTTCTCAATAAGGGCTGGGCCTTGTCATTGCGAGCGA
>MAXP01000292.1 GCA_001751085.1 Desulfobacterales bacterium C00003060
AAGCGGGTCAATCAGGTAACCCGGACACTCTTTGGTCAGCTTCGCACTGCAAGAGACTTTGCCGGGGTTCCCCTGTCCGACCTGGAGGAGATCATCCGTTCCACCGGCTTTTATCGAAACAAGGCAAAAAACATCAAGGCGTGCTGCCAGGCCCTTCTGGAAAAACATGGCGGAAAGGTTCCGGACAACATGGAGGCCCTGGTTCAACTGCCCGGAATCGGCCGAAAAACTGCCAATGTCATACTTGGAAACGCCTTTGGTATCCCGGGGATTGTGGTTGACACGCACGTAAAACGCGTGTCACAACGCATAGGCCTTACCAGGGAGACTGACCCGGTCAAGATCGAATTTGATGTCATGGCCCTGATTCCCAAAAAGGACTGGACCGATTTCTCGCATCAAATGATCTGGCACGGCAGGGCCCTTTGCAAGGCCCGCAAGCCGAACTGCCCGGAATGCCCCCTGCGGAATCTGTGTGATTATGAGCGCCTTTAGGAAACACCCTGAACCTGTCGCTTACGGGAAGACTTATAGCTTTTCAGAAAAATACTTGCAAATTTTCGGGATGAATGGTCGTATCTTCTCAATAAGTTGGGGTAGATTACATTTTGCGACTATTCACTGGATTCCGGCTTNNCCTGGACCCGATCCGGGAGCCGGAATCCAGACATCTTACCCTGAGTTATTGAGAAGTTACGAATGGTCCTGATAACCATGTGAAATTACGCTACAATGATGCGCAGCTTAATTCCGA
This sequence comes from Desulfobacterales bacterium C00003060, assembly GCA_001751085.1. Taxonomy (GTDB): domain Bacteria; phylum Desulfobacterota; class Desulfobacteria; order Desulfobacterales. The sequence goes on from MAXP01000292.1 coordinate 755, forward strand.
ATTCCGTGCTGTTTTCAAGGCGCAAGCCGCAAATCTGCAATCCGAAATACTATAGACCTTCCAGGCCGAAACACGCTCTTGCATTTCGGGTAGTGTGAGCAGCTATTTCTTCAGCCGGGATGCCCTTGACTCGCGCCGTCTCCTGCAAGGTAACCTGGACATGGACCGGCCTTGCAGCGAGTTCCTGATATTGAACCGGGGTATCGGTTTCGAGCAACAGGTTGGAAAGGGGAACCGCAGCGATCGCCTTGGCATGGTACGGGTTATACAAGAGCGCCGGGGTTGCAGACATGTAATAGCCGTCGGCTGCGATGAGAGGGATCAGGTCAAGAGCGCCGCTGTACCAGTGGAAGATCACCTTTTCCAATCCTGCCTCTTTTACCATACGGTGGGCGGTCTCGTGGACGTACCGGCAATGGACGATTACCGGCTTGTCATGTCTCTTGGCTATGGCAAGGATCTCTTGAAAGATAGCCTTTTGGATCTTCTTTTTTGTCTTGGCCTTGTAGTCCAGGCCTACTTCCCCCAGGGCTACACAATGCTTCAGATTTTCGTCGATATAGGCAAGGGTTTCATCATCATGATCAGGGTTGAGACGCCACGGATGATATCCTATAGCGGGAAATACAAATCCCGGATGCCGGCCTGCCATCTCCAAGGTCTTCTGATTGGAAAAAATGTCCTGCCCCACCGCCACAATAGCCAGAACGTTCCCATCCTGTGCCTCTTTGATGGCCGTGTCCGGGTCGGGCAATTCATCAAGGTGTGCGTGCGTATCGATGACGGAAGGCAATTTTCTTATCTCTCGTAGATGTAGATGTGTTCGATGCCGGGCTTGAGAAAAAAGGTACTCAACTTCACCTTTTCCTGCTTCGGGGAGAAGCTGATCAAAATCTTCTTGTCACAGGGCACCCTTTCCAGGCTCTTTATGTGCTTCAGATCAATCGTGGGGTTGCTGCAAAAAGCCACATCTATGGCGTGGTCCTCTTTCACACCCACAATATCGACCGCACCCTCAGGAAACCGCGGGTTACGAAAGGCAGGCACAGGTTGAAGCCCATTTTCCTTCAACCATTCATACAGTACGCAACGTATAGTCTCTCTGACAACAGTATCTCCAAGGTATCCCCTTGGAATCGACCTGATTGCTGCCAATATCCTTCTTCTGATTTTGTTTTTCATGGCGTCCTCAGAAAAGATCATCCTTGACGGTTTTTCGAACATCATTTATGGCATCCTTCATTGACCAGTTTACACTTTTTTCGAAAAAGCGTATATTATCGAATTGAATGGCGATGTCCAAACTGGAAATTCGAAATTTGAAATTAGGTAACGCATCAACATCTTTGTTTTTTTCCCAATTTCAAGTTTCAANNTTTCAAGTTTCGAATTTCACTGCCAAAATTCAAGATCAACAAAGTGTAAACTACTTTTGATTTGTCGTGAAGGATGCCTCATTTATTTACTAATCAATACTCGAAACGCCATGAATGGTCAACCTGTAACCGGGTCAAAGATTTGACTGATCATCTTTATCAGACCTTGGAGTTTGACAAGGTCCTTGACGACTTGGCTCGTAAAACCCATTCTCCCCTCGCTGCTGAGCGCCTCCGGGATCTAACACCCCTTCTGAGCCTTGACCTCATCCGAAAAAGCCTGGCAAGGATCTCCGAACTTCGTACCTTTATGGACTCGGGTGAGACCCTTCCCATCGGCAACTTCCGGGACATAGGTACATACCTCCAGTTGGCAGCCGTGGAGGGGAGTTACCTTGAGCCCGGCGCCCTTCGCCATATTCATGATGTCCAGGACCTGGCAGCAAGGATACACCATTTTTTTTCAAAAACCCGGGCAGATTTCCCTCTCCTTCAGGAAACCGCTGCACCCCTGGTCCCAAACCCCCGTTTTACACAAGAGATCAGCAAAAGCATTGATCTGCAGACCCTCGAGATCCAGGACCAGGCAAGCCCGAACCTGGCTGCCATTCGCCGCAAGATGGTCCATGTGCGTGAACTGCTACAAAAAAAATTGGAGGCCCTGCTTGGCAGGCTGTGGCGCACAGGTATCTTGCAGGAACGCCTTATCACGATGAGACAAGGGCGGTGGGTCCTTCCAATAAAAGAGGCCTACCGGCACAGGATCAAGGGAGTCCTTCACGACAAATCCGCCAGCGGGGCAACCCTTTTTGTGGAGCCACTCGAAACACTTGAACTGAATAACCGGGTTCGTCGCCTTGAAACAGATGAGCGCCACGAAACAGAAAAGGTACTCCGCAGGCTTACCGACCTTGTTCGTGCAAACCACGCCGACATCGAACAGAACCTTGAAGTACTGGTCTGTCTGGATTGCATCCATGCCATGGCCCTGACCTCCAGAGCGATGAATAAACATGAACCAGCCGTTAACACCGATGGCTTGCTTAAGATCAAGGGGGCAAGACATCCATTGCTTGCACTGAAAAAGGACACGGGGTCTCCAGTGGTGCCTCTGGATCTTTCAATCGGTGAGGGATTCAACACACTGGTGATCACCGGGCCCAATGCCGGAGGAAAGACTGTTGCCCTTAAAACCCTGGGGCTCCTTGCCTTGATGGTCTCCTGCGGTCTTCATATCCCTGCAGATCCGGATTCACAAGTCCCTGTCTTCAACCGGATATTTGCCAATGTGGGAGATGCCCAGTCGATTGAAATGGATCTTTCAACTTTCTCCGCCCATATTAAGGGGATCAAGGAGATCATAGATGAGGCGACCTCTGGAGACCTGGTGCTTATTGATGAGATTGGAACCGGCACTGACCCACAGGAAGGAGCAGCCCTTGCCATGTCAGTGATAGAGACCCTTACCAGTAGAGGCGTCTTGACCATCGTCACAACCCATCAAGGGGCTTTGAAGGCCTTTGCGCATCAAACACCTGGTATTGCAAACGGATCAATGGCCTTTGACAGCAAAACCCTCGTCCCAACCTACAGGTTCCGTCCCCATCTCCCCGGTTCCAGTTTCGCACTTGAGATCGCAAAGCGTATCGGACTTACGGATACCATTATCACACGCTCCAGATCTCTGATGGGTGGTCAGGCCCATCGATTAGAGGACCTGATCTTGCAACTCCAGGACCAGATCGGGCAGAACGAACAATTGGAGAGGGACCTTGAAGCCCAAAAGCTTGTTCTCGAGGGCGTGGTCCAACGCCACCAGGAGAAATACGATCTTCTTCGACAGGAGGCGAGGCAATTACGCCGCAACGCAGCCAAAGAGGCCGACACCATCATGAAGCAGGCCAATGCTGCTTTGGAAAAGGCCATACAGACCGTTCGGGGAAAAAGCGCCACCCGCCAGGCCATCCATGAGGCCAAGGCCCTTATCCACAAGGAAAAGGAGACCCTAAGGAAGGAGCTTGAGGCCAAGTGTGATGAGGAGTGTCAACACAAGGATCAAATCACGGGCGAGGTGAAAGCAGGAAGCCGTGTATTCTGGGCGCGAAGCGGCGTGGTTGCAACTGTACTGTCTGCTGAAGACGCAACCGGCCACATTCTAATCGCCAGCGGCAATCTAAAGGTGCGTGTGCCCAAAGCCGAACTGACCCGGGCAACAGGCATGGAAAAAACCTCTCCCGGCCTCTCTTCATATGTATCTATCCCTTTTCCGGACAAGACGCGCACCAAAATCGACATTCGGGGAATGCAGGTGGAGGATGCACTGGAGGCCGTAGACAAATTCGTTAACGATGCACTGCTGGCAGGCTTAAGGGAGGTACATATCGTCCATGGCATGGGGACCGGCGCGCTACGTAACAGCGTTGTACCGTTCTTGAAACACCACCCCTTGGTTCATGAGACCCTTCCAGGAAGTCTCCATCAGAGAAACCAGGGTGTTACAACAGCAAGAATCGTTTGATCGCCTCCCTGTTTTTTTGCCTGATACATGGCCTGATCGGCCCTTTCCACAAAGTCCGACAAATTCTCACCTTGGTGGTGTTCAACAACTCCTACACTCAAGGTGACACTGATACCGCCAGTGAGTACACGATCACGGAAGAATGCTCCCAGAAAACGCGTCCTGATCCTTTCGGCTACTTCCCGGGCCTTGCCCCCAACGGTCTCGGGGAGGACAACCATAAACTCATCACCACCATACCGATAAGCTGAATCATATTTACGCAGACAACCTCGAACCACCTCGCCCAGAATGATCAAGACCTGGTCTCCCTCCAGATGACCATGAGTGTCATTGTATAGTTTGAACCGATCGACATCCAAGAGCAAAAGCGACATGGGATGGTTATAGCGTAATGCTCGGTCCATCTCTAATTGCAACTGAGTGTGAAAGTGTCTCATATTATAGAGATTGGTGAGGTCATCCGTAATAATCATCTCTCTGAGCCATTTCTCCCTCTGCCTTTGCTCGGCAAAAAGGGCACGCTCTCTAAGGACCCGCCTTAGTCTAACAACCAACTCATGGAAGCTGAACGGCTTGAGTATGAACTCGCTTGCCCCTTTTTCAATGGCATTTTCATATTGGAAGTCTTTTCCATAACCCGTGATGATCATTACATCTGTGTCATACTTTTTTCGCACGATCTCCGTTAATTCTAACCCGTTCAGGCCCGGCATCTTGATATCAGCTATAATGAGATCTACATGTTTTTTTTCCAGGTATCTCAGGGCTTCGTCACCGCTTGCCACGACCCCGCAAACATATCCAGCATCCTGAATCGCCTCCTGGATACCCTTCCTGATATCCTTCTCGTCATCCACAATAAGGATATGCGCACGGTACTCGCTGCCTTGACCTTTTGCAACAATGTACTTATGTCCAGCCATTGGAACCAAAGTGCTGCAATACTCCATTTGGTTTTACCTCGATGCATATATACCTCGAAAGGCCACAACTTGCGATTTTTCGCTGGCCCTGAACATCAATAGCT
>MAXP01000293.1 GCA_001751085.1 Desulfobacterales bacterium C00003060
GATATGCCCGTTCCGTACATGACAGGCGAGGCAGGCGGGTCCGGAACATGGCACTTGGCAATATTGTGGCAAAACCCGCATTTTTTACGAGGCTTTCGGGGATCCAATTTCAGTCTTTTGCCTAAGCCTGAACGTTGAACCCTGAACCTGTGAACGCTTACCATAACACAATGCTCAAATTAGCCTTTTTCACCCACTGGGTGAAAGATAAGATTCGTCCCTATTGATGCATCATCCTTTTGCTAAAAGCTATAGCTTTTCAGAAAAATACTTGCCAATTTGGGAACTGTGCGGTTAGATATTGGATTTATTGTCGGGGAACTGGACAGTCTAAGGTTCTGTCATTCCTGCGAACCCTGGATCAGAGTCCAGGGCAGGCACAGGAATCCAGTGAATAGTCACAAAATGTAGTGTACCCCCACTTTTTGAGAAGTTACTCATGACTTCTTGAGTTTTCTAACCGCACAGCTTGAACTTTTTGAGAAGTTACCGAATAAGAGGAGCCAACTATGACTAAAGAACTGATCAGCGCCTTGTCGTTAGCCTTATTGTGGGAAAGGGTCATGACTATCAATGCCTGGACCAAAGGCCAAAAGGACAGCCTTTTTTTCATTATTGCCCCGCCCAAAGATGACGGCAACGGGACACTTAAAAAGGGCCGGGAGATGTGGATGTATAATCCCAAGGTCAACCGTGTGATCAAACTTCCGCCCTCCATGATGTCCCAGGCCTGGATGGGGTCGGATTTCTCCAATAATGACCTGTCCAAGAGCGATAGCCTGATCAATGACTATAGCCATACGATCGTTGGCACTGAGACCCATGAGCGAAAAAAGGTTGTTTTTGTCTTCTCTACACACGACAAAATGGTCATGGACTATGCCCGCAGACTAATCCACATCAGAGACGGGCTTGTGGCGGATGACCAGGTTAGGGGAAGCTGAGGTGGATATTGATGGTCGGATTTGCAGGCCAGAAAACAAACCGCCATGAAGTGAGCAGGTCGGAAGAACTCCTGACCGTTAACTTGAAGGAGAAAGAGTCATGTTTGATCTCATGAAAAAGACAATCTTGACAGGGGTAGGGCTGGTCGGTTTGAGCAAGGACAAGGTAGAGAGATTAGCAAAAACCCTGGCAGAACAGGGAAACCTGTCAGAAAAGGAGGGAAGCAAACTAGTCGACAGCCTTGTAAAAAAAGCTGATAAGGCAAAAAAGGATCTGGCAGCGCAGATAGAAAAGGCAGTAAAAGGCACCGTGAAAAAGATGAATCTTGCTGACAGAGATGATATGCTCAAGCTTACGGAACGTATAAAAAAGCTTGAGCAAGCCTTGAAAGAAAAAGCCCCGAAGGGATAGATGTTAAGAATCAGGAAAATTCGACCTGTGCGGTTCCGGTTAGCCCGTTGTTCTCCTCAGACGCATAACTGGTGTCTTGAGAGTCCACAGTTCGTATCTTCTCAATAAGTTGGGGTAGATTACATTTTGTGACTATTTACTGGATTCCTGTGCCTGCCCTGGACTCTGATCCAGGGTTCGCAGGAACGACAGAACTTTAGACTGTCCATCTGGTATCTTCTCAATAACCTGAGCCTACCTGGTTTTCAAGTCCCCACGGGACTATCTGCGTACTAAACACCTCAGGTTTTACCCTTAAAGCCTACTGTAACCAGATCCCCTTCCACGATCACAGGAACCCTTCGTTTTCCTCCTGAGTACTCAAGCATGGCTTCGAGTTGTTGTGAATCCTGCACGACGTTTTGATATCTAACTTGCTTGCCTGCCTTGGAGTAAGCCTCCCGGGCCGATGTTGTGAAGGGTCAAGTGTCTTTTCCGAAAATCAAGACTTCTTCAGGCATTTGTTTTCCTCCTATACATAGTTGCAATGGTTTGGAGTGAACAGTTATGGTTTGGATCAACGTTTCTTTTGAGGTCTTACGCTTCTTCCAACATACCAGGCTGCATCATTACCATGAATGCTCCTCGGAATCAATTCCTTTTAGAATGACATAGTGCCCATTTATAGCTTTTCAGAAAAATACTGGCAAATTTGCGGGATCAATGGTTCTGGTAACCACGTGAAATTATGGTAAAATGATGCGCAGTTTAACTCTGCAATCCGTGACCCAGACCTGGCCAATAGGCTCTGTGGTTGCATATATGAACCGAGCGCCAGGGCCGGCCGAAATACTATAGCTCCTCTAGCTCGTTTTTGCCATATTGTTCCGGCTCGGTGAATCAGAGGACAAAACCCTTGACTTGAAAGACCTTAGTTGCTAATTAGTGCTGTATGTTTACAAGGTTTTGCTGCCCGTGGTGTTGCCAATTTCCTGTTTTGAAGTTGGCTTTTTTAGTGGGACTACGCGGCTTGAAAAAAACTACCTATTCTGCAACTCCAGAGGCGAAACAATGAAATTGGACGAACAGGTCATAACCAGGGCTATCATAGAACGTTTCACGCAAAAATGGATCGATCATCTAGACCTTGATGTTGCCATTGTGGGCGGGGGACCGTCCGGGTTGGTAGCCGCCTATTACCTGGCCAAGAATGCAAGAAAGGTGGCGCTCTTTGAGCGCAAGCTGAGCATTGGAGGCGGGATGTGGGGCGGCGGGATGATGTTCAATCAGATTGTGGTTCAGGACGAAGGCAAAGAAGTCCTTGATGAGCTGGGCATTTCCACTCACCCCTTTGAAGGATACCATACAGCGGACGCTGTTGAGGCCACTACGACTCTGGGCTCAAAGGCCTGCCAGGCAGGGGCCAAAGTCTTCAACCTCATGTGTGTAGAGGACGTCATAATCAGGCAAACACATGGCCAGGAATCAGCCAGGGTCGTCGGCTTAGTGATTAACTGGTCAGCGGTTGAAAAGGCTCAACTGGCTGTGGATCCGCTGACCGTGCATGCTCGCTTCACCATTGATGTTACGGGACATGAAACTGAATTGATGCGGATCATAGAAAGAAAATCAGGATCAAGGCTTCTGACCGAAACAGGTAAAATCATGGGTGAGAGGTCTTTGTGGGCTGAGGTGGCGGAACATACAACCCTTGAAAATACACGCGAGGCCTTTCCCGGAGTGTATGTGGCGGGGATGGCTGCCAATGCCACGTTTGGCTCTTACCGGATGGGCCCCATCTTTGGAGGGATGCTCCTTTCGGGGAAAAAGGCTGCAGAGCTAATAATTCAGCGTTTAGAACAGGACACGAACATCAGTTAACAATCCACGCCCAGAGATGGAATATTGGAGTAATGGAGTAGCAGAGCCAAAGGACTCTGACCCCAAAGGTGTACAGCTTGACACGAGGTCAAGCCTGCACCAATATATCCCTCATTCCGAAATACTATATTTCAATAATCTCGCCTGCCACATGCTGGCAGGCGACGCTCAGCTTTGTGCCATTATGGGACAAGGCTTCTCCAACCACGGATAGGGCCCTTTCAGGGTCGTTGTTGGTCTCGCTCATGTGGGCCAGGATCACATGCCTGAGGGAACCGTGGGAGACTTCTCTCAACAGGTCACGAGACGCCTCATTTGAAAGGTGCCCCACCCTGCTTTGAATCCGATGTTTGAGGTGCCATGGATACGGCCCCTCTTCGAGCATCCTTCGATCATGGTTGGCCTCGAGGATTAGGAGCCTGCACCCCTTCAAATGGTGGCAGACCAACTGCGTTGCAATGCCTAGATCAGTGGCAATTCCCATTTTTGTGGAACCATTTTGAATCGTAAACCCCACAGAATCTGACGCATCATGGGAGACCGAAAAAGGATGAATACAGAGGCCCCCTATGGAAAAAGCTGCACCACGATAGAACTTCACGGTCTCGTGAACAGCCCCGAGTTGAGTTGTGGCGGCAGCGAGGGTTAGTTCATTGATGTAGACCGGCAAACGGTAACGCCTTGAAAGAACACCCACGCCCTTAATGTGATCAGCATGTTCGTGAGACACGACTATCGCATCCAGGCGTTCCGGGTTAAGGGCTCTTGAGTGAAAGCGCCGTTCAATTTCAATCGCTGACAGGCCTGCATCCACCAAGATAGAAGTTTTTCCATCAGAGACGTATATGGCGTTTCCCTTACTCCCACTTGCCAGCATACAGACGCTAATCATCTATCATCTCATCAACAATCAGGCATCCTTCATTCACCAGTTTACACTTTTTTCGAAAAAGCGTGTATTATCGAATTGAATG
>MAXP01000294.1 GCA_001751085.1 Desulfobacterales bacterium C00003060
GATGCAAGGCTTCGCCTTCAGGGCTTTTGAGACAGATTATACCTCGGAAGGTTATAAATGGCGTTTTTCTCGGTGAGTCATGGGCATCAAGAGCAAGGCGCGAAGGCGCGGAATAGCTGGCTATTGCAAGCCTGAGCAACGCCGCTATTGATGTTCATGGCCGGCGAAAAAGTGTCATTTGTGGCCTTTCGAGGTATATTCATCTCCGAGATCTGTGTGTGCTCAAGCGACTGGAAGAAGCGGGCGAGAGAATCCCGTAGGCTTTTACGTAAAAAGCCCCTGTTGGATTGGCAGACCAAGATGTCGGTAGGCTTCTTGCGAGGCCTTCCGGCCCGATGAGGTCCGAGTAACGAACCCGATTTTCAACAGATACGGCTCCACAACGTCAACAAGGGTATCAGACTCTTCCTGCAAGGTGGCTGCAATAGCCTCGATTCCCACAGGCCCGCCTTTGTAATATTCCGTGATGGTTTTCAGAAATTGCCTATCCAGGGCTGTCAGCCCCCTTTCATCCACCCCTTCCAGCTCCAATGCCTCCTGAACTGCTGCCTTACGGATTACACCGTCTCCCCTTACCTGGACAAAATCTCGTACCCGCTTCAGGAGTCTATTCACGATTCGAGGGGTGCCGCGTGAACGACGGGCAATCTCGTAGGCACCATCATCGTCGATCTCAATATCCAATATGGCAGCCGAACGTTTGGCAACCCGGGTCAAGTCCTCTACAGAATAGAAACCAAGTGTCCTGAATATCCCAAACCGCTCACGAAGTGGTGGTGAAAGCAGACCCGCTCGAGTCGTGGCCCCAACCAGAACAAACTGCTCAAGCCGATAACGGTGACTCCTGGCATTAAGTCCTTTATCAAAGACAAAATCTACGGCGAAGTCTTCCATGGCTGGATAGAGGAACTCCTCCACGACCCTGGGAAGTCGATGGATTTCATCGATAAACAGGACATCCCCTTCTTCCAGACGGGTCAGTATACCCAGGAGATCGCCCCCCCTTTCCATGGCCGGCCCTGAGGTTAAGGTGATGCTAACACCCATCTCCTCGGCAATAATGTGGGCAAGGGTCGTCTTTCCCAAACCTGGTGGGCCATGGAACAGGATGTGATCTATGGGTTCTTCCCGTTTTAGCGCAGCCTCAATTCCAATCTTGAGGGTTTCCACTACCTTTGCCTGGCCAATATATTCCTTCAGGCGTTTTGGCCTGAGACTGATTAATTCAGATCTTTCTTCCATTTCCACAGAGCCTGCAGAAAGTGTGTCACGTATGCTGTTGTAAGCTGCATTTTCTTGCGGGTTCTGATGTTCCATCATGAGGCCTCTCCGCGATAGACTTCTTCAAACAGCTCCTCTGCTGTGGCAATGTTCTTATTCCTTTTTAAGGCAGCGGCTATCATTTTTCTGGCCTCATTTGTCTTATGGCCGAGTTGTTTTGTCAGGACCTCCTGGACCCGCTCCATGAAATCATCCAAAGACACAGCCTCAGCGGATTCTTCTGCCTGGCTGATTAAGGCAAACTTGGCCGCTTTTCCTTCCAGGGTAGCCAGGATTTTTTGGGCTGTCCTGTTTCCGACTCCCTTCAATTGCTTAAGACAGGCTAAGTCCCTCGATTCTATGGCCCTGGCAATATCACGTATCGGCAGCGTAAGGGCCTTTACCGCCTTCATAGGTCCGATATCCTCGACTGATATGAAGAGACGGAAAAAATCACGCTCTGCCTCCAAGTTAAAACCAATAAGGACCGGTTTTGGCTGCCGTTCAGTCTGGTGAAAGTAGATGTGGAGGGCAACATCATCTCCGATCTTTTTGGAACGGAGGCTCTGTCCCACAAATGCAGGCAGGAGTATTTCGTAGCCAATCTGGTTGTTCAGCAGCAAAATCCGATCCTGTTCCATTTTTAGTAGCTTGCCTTCGATGTAGCCGATCATCTCCTGCTCCTGTTATCAAAGATGCCTGAACAGGCCAACGAGGGCAAGGGCTATTGCGTCGGAAGCGTGAGACGGAGTAATGGGTGTATCTCTTTTCAAGAGATGTCTAACCGTTCTCTCCATCTGATTCTTGGTGGCATTACCGTTTCCAGTCAAGACGCGTTTAAGCTCCTTTACAGGGATTTCCATTGCCACAATGTCGTAGCGAGAGCATGCCAGAAGGATGACCCCGCACACCTTTCCAAGGACAATGCCTGTTTTTGGATACTGCTTCAGGGAAAAGATATCTTCGACTGTCACCAGATCGGGTTTTTCGGAATTCAGAATGGAACAAACTTCGGAGAAGATGTGGTGTAACCTGTCGGGCAAAGTACTGGCCTTTGAAGTACGGATCGTGCCGAAGGCATAGTTTCCTATTCCGGATCGTGCCCCCTGGACTATCCCAAAGCCTGTATAGGCTAAGCCAGGATCTATCCCGATGACCTTGAGTGCTGGTTTCAAGCGAAGGGCTCGGCTTTGTTAATCATTACAGTGTCTTCAGCTTCTTCTTGGCAATATTTGCCTCATTGGAAGCTGGATACTTCACAATCAATTCCTTCAAGATGAGTCGAGCATTGGCCTTATCATCAAGATTAAGAAAGGCAAGCCCCTGCTTGAGCAGAGCACCGGAGACCTTATTACCCTTGGGGTAGTTCTCAATGACTTTCTGATATTCTAATATGGCCTTTTCGTACCACTTCTCGCGGTAGTAGAGTTCTCCTAGCCAAAACTGCGCATTATCAGCCTTTTCGGACTTCGGATACTTTTTTAAGAAGGCCTGAAACAGTTTTCGAGAATCCTCATACTCACCCTTGTCGAAGAGTTGTTTGGCCTTCGCATAGAGCCCTTCGGGGGTTTCCTCTACGTCTGATTTTCCCTCTGTACTCTCATCTCGCTCCGTATCCGAAGTGACAGTTCTTTCTGAAGGCTCCATCCCCAGATATTGTTCTATTTGAGCAATCCGATCCAGGCTGCTTTGAAGATCCGCTTCCTGACGCCTCCAGTAGGCTTCCTGCCTGGTCTCTGACTCGCCCATCTTCTTCCCGGAATCATATTGGCCTTTTTCCAGCTCTCCACGAAGCTCCCTCACTTCGTCTCTGATGTCGTCCATGAGTGCACGCAGCTCGGCTTGTCTGCCGCGAGATGCCTGGTCAAACTCTAACTGAATCTCGTTATTACGCGTAACCTCAGACCGAAGCGATGCAATCTCTGCGTCGGTCTTTTGCTCTAAGGCTATGACTCTGTCATTGAGCTCAGCAAGATCTACTCCGAGGGCACAACCGCAAAATGAGATCATCAGGGTTATCAGAGAGACTCCCCAAGTTGCTGCTATCTTTGCATACATTGTCTTAGTTCGCTTGGTTTGCAATTGGAATGATGAAAAGTGGGTGTAATTTGGCATCCTTCACGACAAGTCAAAAGTAGTTTACACTTTATCGATGTTGAATTTTGGCAGTGAAATTTGAAACTTGAAACTTGAAATTGGGAAAAACACAAAGATGTAGATGCGTTACCTAATTTCAAATTTCGAATTTCCAGTTCGGACATCGGCATTCAATTCGATAATACACGTTTTTTCGAAAAAAGTGTAAACTGGTGAATGACGGATGCCAAAAAATATTTATCAAATAC
>MAXP01000295.1 GCA_001751085.1 Desulfobacterales bacterium C00003060
TGTTGTCCAGCCACTGCTCAAATGCCTCTTTAAGCTCTTTTGAAACCCCGGTATTTGCGGCCTCACGAATGAGATCAGCCAGCTTCTCTCGCCTTTGAGTCACACCCAACTCCATGCCGAAGCCGTACTCTGCATTGTCCTCAAAAAGGGAGTTTGCCCAGGCAGGACCATGCCCATCCTCGTTGACCGTATATGGACAACTTGGCGCTGAACCACCGTAGATAGAGGAACAACCTGTGGCATTGGCGATCATCATACGATCACCAAACAACTGGGTGATGACCTTTATGTAAGGGGTCTCGCCACAGCCGGGACAGGCCCCTGAGAACTCAAAGAGGGGCTGCCGGAACTGGCTGCCCTTAACCGAAGTGGCGGGAATCACGTCATTCATGACAGGCAGCTCGGTGAAAAACTTGTGATTAGGGACCTGCGCTTTTGTTTGCGTGGCCAGTGGTTGCATGACCAGGGCCTTTTTCTTGGCTGGACAGATATCAGCACAGTTTCCACAACCTACGCAATCAAGGGGGCTGATCTGAATCCGGAACCTCAATCCCTTCAACTCTTTTCCCATGGCCTTCAAGGTCACAAAATCCTTCGGGGCATTATTCAGGTCATCCTCATTTGCCAGGACAGGGCGGATGACCGCATGGGGACAAACAAAGGCGCATTGATTGCACTGTATGCAGTTTTTCGGAATCCATTCCGGCACATTGAGGGCAACACCCCTTTTCTCATACTTGGTCGTGGCTGTGGGGAATATACCGTCCGGGCTAAACGCACTCACAGGAAGCTTGTCTCCCTGTTGAGCCAGCATGGGCCTCATCACCTTGGTCACAAACTCAGGCTCATCCACTTCAAGATAGGCCTCGTGGCCGGCAGTGGCCCAGGATTTTGGGACCTTGATTTTTTTCAAGGCGCCCAGCGCCTTGTCCACAGCATCTATATTCATCTGCACGATCTTCTCACCCTTTTTCCCATACGTTTTCTTGATAGCCTCCTTTATGTACTTGAGCGCCTCTTGAGGAGGAATAACATCTGCGATCTGAAAAAACGCCGCCTGCATGACCATGTTGATGCGTCCTCCAAGACCCACTTGAGAGGCAATTTTAGCGGCATCAATATTGTAGAAGTCCAGGTTTTTCTGGACGATTGCTCTCTTCATATGATCAGGAACCTCGGTCCCCATTTGTTTGACGCTCCAGGGCGAGTTGAGCAAAAAGGAGCCTCCCTCCCTGATCCCTTCCAGGATGTCATATTGGGTGAGGAACGCAGGATTATGACAGGCAATAAAGTCAGACTGGATCAATAGATATGGGGATTGGATCCTTTGAGGCGAGAACCTGAGATGGGATATCGTAATCCCCCCTGACTTCTTGGCATCATAGGAAAAATACGCCTGTGCGTACATGTCCGTGTTCTCGCCGATAATCTTGATGGCGTTCTTATTAGCCCCAACCGTGCCGTCTGCTCCGAGCCCCCAGAACTTGCATCGTACAGTGCCTTCAGCAATTGGATGGATTTCCTCGCCAGGCTCAAGAGACGTATGTGATACATCGTCCACAATACCGACCGTGAAGTGGTTTTTGGGGGTTGATGCGCGGAGATTATCAAACACGGCCTTGACCATGGTCGGGGTAAAATCCTTGCTTCCCAGCCCATATCTTCCCCCCACCAGAACAGGTGTCTCTGCCCTTTCCTGAAACACCGTGCATACATCCTGATAGAGGGGTTCTCCCAGAGCCCCCGGCGACTTGGTCCTATCCAGAACGGCTATTCTGTTACCTGTAGCAGGAAGTGCCCTCAAAAAATGTTCTATCGAAAACGGGTGGTATAGCCGGACCTTGATGAGCCCGACTCTCTGGCCCAGTCCGTTCAGGTAGTGGACCGTCTCCTCTATCACATCACAACTCGATGTCGTGGATATGATGATTCTGTCAGCTTCAGGGTCTCCAACGTAATCGAAAAGATTATATGAACGACCGACCAGGGCACTCACCTTTTGCATTTCTTCCTGTACGATATGGGGGACCTCTTCGTAATAGAGATTTGACCCCTCCCGGCTCTGGAAGAAAATGTCAGGGTTCTGGGCCGTGCCCCTCAACTGAGGATATTCGGGGTTCATGCAACGGCTTCTGAAGTCATCAATGGCCTCCCAATCCACAAGGCGCGCCATATCGTCGTAATTGATAAATTCAATCTTCTGTATCTCATTGGACGTCCTGAATCCGTCAAAGAAATGAATAAACGGAAGGCTTGTCCGGATAGCGGCAAGATGGGCCACAAGGGCAAGATCCATGTTTTCTTGAACGGACGCCGAGGCAAGGAGGGAGAAGCCGGTCTGTTTGACCGCATTGATATCCGAATGGTCTCCAAAGATGGAAAGAGCATGGGAGGCAATTGCCCGGGCTGAGACATGAAAGACACCAGGCATGATCTCGCCGGATATCTTGTACATGTTCGGAATCATAAGAAGCAGGCCCTGGGATGCCGTAAAGGTTGTGGATAGAGTGCCTGCAGAAAGCGCACCGTGAACAGCGCCTGCAGCTCCGCCTTCGGACTGCATCTCCACCACTTTCAAGACCTGGCCAAAGATATTCTTCCTTCCATGGGCTGCCCACTCATCACAGTACTCCCCCATACTGCTTGAAGGCGTGATAGGATAGATTGCGGCCACGTCACTCATTGCATAGGCCACGTGGGCTGCTGCCTCATTTCCTTCAACTGTCTTTGTCATTGGACTCATTGTCTCTCCCCCTTTTTCGTTTGGTTTTCCAGAAAATATCAATAAGTTCAGACTATCTTAAATTGTTGGGTAGTTGAAATATTCAGTTCGTAGTTAGTGGTTCGTAGTCGGTAGTTCGTGGTTCGTAGTTCGTAGTTCGTGGTTCGTAGCAACCGACACCGAAGTATGAACTATATTGGTAACCGTTCACGGGTTCAAAGGTTCACGGTTCACCAAAAATCTGGAACCACTGATTATTGGGATTCGGGTAAAAGACCTGGATTGCGTATGTCTTGGGTTAACGGGCTAGCCAAATATTATTCAATAATAACACGAATTTCGTCATTAGGAAACCAAAAAACCTTGCAGTTGGTTGATAGTTCGTAGTTTTCAGTTCGTTGTTCATAGTTCGTTGTTCGTTGTTCGTTGTTCGTTGTTCGTTGTTCGATCCTTTGCTCAACTACTCAACTGCTCAACCACAATTCACATATTAACAGGGCGCTCTTCTACCTTGCCCATTGGTCGCCCGTTTATACGGTCAATGGCTGCTCCAAGGGCCTCTAAGATCTCAAACTTGTCGGCACCTCGTATTTTCAAACTCCGGTGATCGGGCAGTTGAAAAAAATAGAGATTCTTCAGCTTCCTGATGCCGCCTTTGTAACTA
The DNA here is from genome assembly GCA_001751085.1 of Desulfobacterales bacterium C00003060. GTDB lineage: Bacteria > Desulfobacterota > Desulfobacteria > Desulfobacterales. The sequence goes on from MAXP01000295.1 coordinate 3,387, forward strand.
TTGACCTTCCAGTGCGTGTCCACAGGCAAGGTAGTGTTCCTGAAGACCGACAGAAACCCGTAATGGATCTCCAGCCCCTTCGGACTCACTGTAACCGCACTGAACCCCCACAAGGGGCCGTTGAAAAACCACAAGGCAATCAATCCCCACACAACCACAAGAATTACGTGAATGATTTTCTGTCTCCGGATGCAACGGATCAGGATCGCGACAATGATTGCTACTATTATCCCCATGATGACATTTTGGACCATCACAGAACGGATAAAGAACGTTTCAGCCATTTCTACTATCCTCAATTCAGCATAATCAAGCGTCCCGGAATTTTTACAACTTATTTTGGCATCCTTCATTGACCAGTTTACACTTTTTTCGAAAAAGCGCGTATTATCGAATTGAATGGCGATGTCCAAACTGGAAATTCGGAATTTGAAATTAGGTAACGCATCTATATCTTTGTGTTTTTCCCAATTTCAAATTTCAAATTTCACTGCCAAAATTCAAGATCAACAAAGTGTAAACTACTTTTGAGTTGTCGTGAAGGATGCCCTTATTTTAATCATATTGATTTGTCAGCTTGGCTGCAATTCC
>MAXP01000296.1 GCA_001751085.1 Desulfobacterales bacterium C00003060
TGTGAATAATGCTCTTTTTGCCCCTGAAAAGTTCGATATAGGGCCTAAATAAGGGTGTTTTTACGTTTGTTCTTTAATAGTTTTAGATACTTAGCGTGGCCCGACCCCATCCCCTTTTTTGCTACTGAACTGAGTCAATGTGCTTAACTTCATTCGAGTGCTCCGGTAATTCCAACTATGCCTGTTCAAGCGCGGCTCGTAATGTATCTTCTTTGTCTTTGTCCAAAGAAGTTTTGAAAACCTTACCTTTTCCGACGAAAGCTTGGAGCCTGTCTATAACCTTGTCACCGGTAACCTTGCGGACCAGCACGAAAAGTGCGGAATTCCCCGGCATGAAAGACTCGGCCAGCTCTTTCATCATCTGGTTACTGATGCCGATATCTGAAAGCTTTCCGGAAAGCGCACCGGCACCGGCGCCCACGGCCATGCCGATCAGCGGGTTGAGAAAGAGGAGCCCGATCAGCATGCCCCAGAAGCTGCCGCCAACGGCACCCGCCATGGTCAGGTTCGTGGCCTGGTGGAGCTTGACCTTGCCCTTGTCGTCTTTGGTGACAACCACAGCATCCTCCATGTCGATCAGGTACTCCTTTTGCATTTTAGCCAGTTCGGCTCTCATGTCGAAAGCCGTCGTCTCGTCGTTAAATACCACTGCAACCAGATCACTCATTGTTTTCTCCTTTCTTTAAGTTGTTTTGATTCTTCATTTTGATGGATTGGTAAACGTCAGCTATAACTTATCAGAACTTTTCACGAGTCCATTTTCCTCATACATCCATGGAAGTGAATCTTATCATTTGAACTGCATGTTCAAAGCAAAGTAGATCTGCCACTCCGGTTGTCCAGGCCCGTCGTCTAGCACGGAATACTGGGGTTCTACAAAAAAGTTAAATACGGTGTTGCCTTTTGTTATCACCTTGCCGATCCCTATGCCAAGCGGGACGCTGTAATTGTCGTTCTCGAAATTATAGACCCAGATGGGCGCGCTGCGCAGGTACAGCCCGCTGCCTAACTGATACATAGCAAATGGCTGAAAAGCGCCGACGTTGACGTCTGCGCGATCGCCGGTTGCCGCGCCATCATTACCACATAGTTCGATTTCGACATCGACTTGCCTACGAATTCTGGAGCGGGAAGATTCGCCTGATGGTGCTTGGCAAAGTTGACACTCATGAAAAAAGGCTTGTCGCTCTTTGCATGCGAACGAATATAGTCCAGTGCGTATTTTGTGGAGGTGACATCCAGTATCGGGATATCTTTCCCCAAAATTTTATGGATTTCATGCGATTTTCCGCCCGCCTTACCTTCGAGTGCCCCCTTTGTTACTTTCTTGAAATAGACGCGCTCTGTCTCTGACATTTGCTTATGCCATGCAGGGTCAGCATAGGTAAAGGAGTTCAGGTGATAGAGCGTCGTATTTTTCATCTCGTCATAGCCATGATTGATAGGCATAGACGCTTCATTTTCTCCAAGGTGCCATTTTCCGACAAAGAAAGTGTCATAATCCGCCGTTTTCAGCACGGAGGCCAACGTCCACTTACTTTGTTTTATTTTGCTGGAAACACGGTCTTCCAGTCATTCTTCATGTCGATAACTACACCTCCTTCTTTCTTCATCATCGGAAGGGTTTGGTCGGTGTGTTTATCATATTTGTCTTCCCTTTCAGCATCTGTGTGATAAACCATTAATGACAGACCCGGACCTTTGCTTTTTGCCACCCATTCCAGCATATGGTAATCGCCGTTTGAATTACCGGCGGCCAGAATCGGCTTTTTACCGAGCAGACTTATTATTTGACGCGGTTTTCCATCCCAGTTATTCAGATATTGCCCTTTATCAGTTCGCTTTATTACTGCATCGTTGCCGTCAATTTCATACTTCAGTTGTACAGATGTCCCCATAACCATTTCAGGCGGAATGCCATATAATTCTTCGGAAAACAATTGCAGGTAAGAAACCTCATCGGCCGTGCAGATGTACACTTTGAAATCATTTGCCTGAAGGTATTTGATCAATTCAAGCATCGGCTGGTAAATAAGGTTTTGGTAACCCACCTTATATTTGGGGTGTTTCCAGGTAGCGTAATAGTCTTTATTCCATTTATTGTATTTATCTACTGTCATTCCTGCATACGGAACTCCCATGAGGTTTCCAACAATTTTCAGATAATCTTTTTTCTCCAGCATTGCCATAAAATACGCGTAGTCTTTTGCCATAAGAGATTTGAAGGGCTCTTTCTCAGCCAATTCCGGTTTT
>MAXP01000297.1 GCA_001751085.1 Desulfobacterales bacterium C00003060
TTGGGCCATGTGTAATCCAGCCAAAACCATGGACTCTTTGGCAAGAATCACAGCCTGTGCCACGCGATCCCTGTCGATCAAGGACCCTGTTGTGAGATCTCCATGGCCAATGTCTTCTTCAAGGGCCAGGCGGATGAGTTTTTCGTTTTCCAACATAAGTTCTTAACCACTCAACTACGCAAAAACGAACTTTTCACTAAGGCAATAGATAGGAAGAAGTGATTCTGGAATTACGGGTTGCCGGCTATCTGACTCACGGTGCTTAAGTGATTCTCAAGTTTGTTTTTCTTTTCCATAAGTCTTTTCCCTTTTTCCCGCACCTTTTGAACCACTTCTTGTGGGGCCTTCCGCAAGAAATCTTCGTTGGTCAGCTTTTTGCCAATCCCATCGAGTTCCCTGCTGACTTTGGTGATGTCTTTGCTGAGACGTGCCTGCTCGAGTTCGAAGTCAATTATTCCCTTCAAAGAGACAAATATGGTGCAAGCGCCAAAAACTGACGTCGCAGATGAGGTCGGCCGTTCACCCGGTGGCGCCACCTGCAAGCTCTTTAGCCTGCACAGGTTGACAATCATATCCCTGTGTTGCTTAAGCAACTCTTTGACCCCTTTGTCCGGACTCTGAACCGTGGTTTCCAGGAACAGGGAAGGCGGCACATTCATCTCGCCCCTGATATTACGTATTGCGCTTACCACGCCAATGAGCACCCTCATGGCATCTTCAGCCTCACGGTTATTCCGGCCCTCTGATATTACCGGGAATTCCGCCTTCATGATAGAGCCTTCGGTGCCTGGGAGTTTATCCCATATTTCTTCGGTAACAAATGGAATAAATGGGTGGAGAAGACGCAGGGTTTCGTTGAGAGTCGACCAAAGGACAAATCGCGTCGTCGCGTACCGGGAAGGACTCGTCTCTATTGCCCCATCAGACAGAGCGACAGTCCCGTAAAGGACAGGTTTGACCATTTCAAGGTACCAATCACATAATTCGTGCCACACAAACTGGAAAAGAGAATTTGCAGCGTCATTGAATCGGTAGTCGTCAAGACTCTCTGTGACAGTTTCCACCACTCCGTTGATCCGGCTTAGAATCCACTTGTCCGCCAGGGAAAAGTCCTGGGTATCCTGTCCGGACTCCTCATACTCAAAATCAGATAGGTGCATGAGGGCAAAGCGAGAAGCGTTCCAGAGTTTGTTGATGAAGTGACGATAGCCTTCTATCCGATCTTCGGAGAGCTTTATGTCACGTCCTTGAGCTGCAAAGGCAGCTAAAGTAAATCTAAAGGCATCTGCCCCATACTTATCAATCACATACAGGGGATCAATCACATTGCCCTTTGATTTGCTCATTTTCTTGCCTTCAGCATCCCGGACCAAGGCGTGGATATAAACGTCCCTGAAAGGAACGTCCTTCATGAAATGGAGTCCCATCATCATCATCCGGGCGACCCAGAAAAACAGGATGTCAAAGCCGGTCACCAGTACGGAGGAGGGGTAAAAGGTCTTCAAAGTTTGAGTGCTATCCGGCCAACCCATGGTGGAAAAGGGCCACAGGGCAGAGCTGAACCAGGTGTCCAGGACGTCGGTTTCCTGAACAAGGGCATTACCCTCACAGGCAGGGCACACAGCGGGGCGGGCCATGGCAACAATCATCTCTCCACAATTTTCACACGTCCAGGCCGGGATACGATGTCCCCACCATATTTGGCGAGAGATGCACCAGTCCTTGATATTATTCATCCATTCAAAATATGTCTTTGTCCAGGTATCCGGTATGATTCTGGTGGCACCTGTCTGGACCGCGACAATGGCCTTTTCTGCCAGGGGCTTGACCCTGACAAACCATTGCTTAGACAGATAAGGTTCTACGGTTGTTCGACATCGATAGCAATGTCCCACACTGTGCTGGTAGGCCTCAACTTTTTCAAGGAGACCTTCTTTCCTGAGGGCCTGAACGACTTCCTCTCGACACTCAAAACGATCTTTTCCTTGGAAACGGCCTGCATGTTCATTCATGCGGCCATCCTTCCCTATGACCTTGATAATGGCAAGGTTGCGGCGCAGGCCTATCTCAAAGTCATTGGGATCATGGGCAGGAGTGATCTTCAAGGCCCCGGTACCGAATTTCATATCCACATATTCGTCAAAGATGATCGGGATTCCTCGGTTCATCAACGGGAGCATCAGTGTTTTTCCATCCAAGCCGCGGTACCGTTTATCGTTGGGATTAACCGCTACTGCCGTATCGCCGAGCATGGTCTCAGGACGGGTAGTGGCTACAACAATTCCCCTTTTTTTATTTTGAAACGGATACCTGATGTAATACAGATGTCCATTATGGTCCTCATGCTCCACTTCTAAGTCCGACAGTGCGGTCCGGCAACGAGGACACCAGTTGATAATATAGTCGCCTTGATAGATTAAGCCTTGTTCATAGAGCTTGACAAACACAGTCCTCACGGCCTTGGAAAGGCCCTCGTCCATGGTGAAGCGTTCGCGAGCCCAATCGCACGAAGCCCCAAGGTGCTTCAACTGGTTGATGATAAGGCCACCGTATTTTTCCCGCCACTGCCAGACCTGTTTGACAAATTCTTCACGCCCTATGCTGTGGCGGTTTTTCCCTTCTTGGGCCAGCCCCTTTTCCACGACATTCTGGGTAGCAATCCCTGCATGGTCAGTACCGGGCATCCACAATACGTTATAGCCTTGCATGCGACGGTATCGACAGAGGATATCCTGTACGGTGTTATTATGGGCGTGGCCCATGTGAAGGACACCAGTCACATTGGGGGGAGGGATGACAATAGAAAAGGGTTTCTTGTCACTCACGTCCTCGCCCGAAAAAAGGGATTCCTTTTCCCAGTATGCATACCAACGTCTTTCTACTTCCTGAGGTTCATATCCCTTTTTGAGTAAGTGTGAACTCATTTTGTTTGCCCCAAAATTGAAAAGGGGATCAATTCCTTAACCCCCCAACATTCTTTAACAAATCTGGACTCGCCCTGTTATACTTCACACGGCCACAATCTGCGCTTTTCTAAAGTCTGTTGTCCATAGTCAGTAGTC
>MAXP01000298.1:0-2703 GCA_001751085.1 Desulfobacterales bacterium C00003060
ACGTAACTTCTTCTCTTCCAATCCAGGCGCTTCCCATCTCACCAGACAGCTTGAGTTCACCAGAATTCCGAGGGTATGGACAATGTGAAGAAGCCCGGCCATAATCGGAGTGAGCCAACCTACTGCACCCAGAATAGTTCCGAAGACGTTGGTTGAGACCGCCAGGTAGTAGTTTTGCTCGATTGTCTTGAGCGTCTGGTGGCTAAGCTGACGCAGCCTCACGAGTCGTTCCAGGTCGCTGTCCACCAGGGCGATGTCAGCCGCCTCAATGGCTACCTCGGCGCCGCCTGCGCCCATGGCGATGCCCACGCCGGCACGGGAAAGGGCCAGGGCGTCGTTTACGCCGTCTCCTATCATCACACCCCTCAGGCCATTCGTCTGGAGTTCCTCCACATAGGCTGCCTTTTCTTCAGGCAGGAGACCGGCGCGGTACTCGTGAAAACCGAATTCCTCCGCCATGGCCTTGGCCACAGGCTCAGTATCCCCGGTAACGAGCGACATGGCAGAAATCCCGTCTTGCCGGAGCCAGTCCACCACGGCCCTTGCGTCCGGTCGCAGCGTATTCGCCACAGCAATCATTCCCTGGAGCTTATTGTTTTTTGTGACATAGAGAATTGTCTGGCCTGTGCGGGCGGATTTTCCCGCCCTCCCCTTGAAGTAATTTACGTTGACCCCTTCTTTTTCCATGAATTCGGCGTTTCCCACCAGAATCGTGTCCCCGTTCATTGCACAACGGACACCTCTGCCGAGAATGAACTCACACGTCGTATGGGGCTCTGGCATAATCCCGTGGTTTTGTGCAGCTTCAACCACGGCCCGGGCCAGGGGGTGTTCGTTGTGGAGTTCTGCTGTTGCAGCCAAGGACAAGATCGTTTCGGGGGCCTGTTTCGAAGTCCTGGGGACAACTTCAACCACTTCAGGGGCATCTGTGGTAAGGGTTCCGGTCTTGTCGAAACAGAAGCAGTCGGCTTTTCCGACCATTTCAAGATAAAGCCCCCCTTTGATGAGGACATGGTTGCGTGCTGCATTGGCAAGGGCAGCGGTCACGGCAGTGGAGGCTGCAAGCACGGTGGCGCACGGACACGCCATCACGAGCATGACCGTAAAGGCCCGAGTGGGATCTGCTGTGAGCAGTAAGGTGCCAAGTGTAGCCACGACGCCGAGTCGAAACAAACGGGCAGCCAGGACATCGGCATGTTTCTCAGCAGGCGCCCGGTTGGCCAGGGAGTCTTCTACCAAATGAAGAATCCGGCAAAGGTAGGTCTCGTCGCCGATTTTTTCGGCCCGGATAAATATGACGCCCTGTTGGACGATGGTGCCGGCAAAGACCCAATCGTTGGCCCGGCGGACTTCAGGTTCCGCACGTCCTGTGATATGGGCTTCATCGACTAAGGCCTCTCCATCGAGAACCACGCCGTCCACGGGGATCTTTTCGCCGGTGTGGATAGCTACTGTGTCACCGATTCGAACCTGATCCACTGGTGTTTGTATCTCCACCCCGTCCACGAATACGTAAGTGTCCTTTGCAGCAACCTGGAGTATCTCGCTGATTGCTCTGCGGGATTGCTCAGCCACGTAGTCCTCAAGGAGCATGCCCACGCGCAATATCCAGATAACCTCAAGGGCTGTAAGCGCTTCACCCACAACAATAGCGAGGATAAAGGTGGAAGCTAAAAAGGGAAAGAGACTCAAGCTTTTCCCCTGACGCATATCTTCCAGGGCATGACGAAACAGGCGGACAGCCGCCACGGAAGCCACCACGGCTACCAGGCTGAAGACCCCTTCAGCGACAGGTGATTTAAAAACAACCCTTCGGATCAAGGTGTAGGCCACAAACCCGGTAAGGACCGCCACCTCTATCACGCGCCCAACCAGCGACCTTTGCGGCCTGTTGATTCTTATGGGCCGGCAGACCGGACACTCCATGCCGCAGGCCTGCGCTGTCTGCTCCACCGATGGTACTAAAACGCTTTGGCCGCGTTCCAGACCATCCAGTAAGAGCGCCACCAGGCATCTGGGACTCGCCTTGTCCGGATCGTAGAGCAAAACAAGGCAGCCGGTTGCCGGTCGTGCCACTGCCTGGTCTATCTCGGACTGTTGGGTCAGCCAGTGGGCCAGCGCAAAGGCCCGATCTTCAGAAAATCGGAGGGCTCTGACCTTTACCCTGAGCCTGCCCGGAATGGCATGGCAGACTACAAAGGACTTGTTGGAATTTGCATTCATAGTGGCACCACCAATACATTTTTGGTATGTTCGGCATCCAGAGTCAACTGGACGCCATCTGTTTCAAAGTAACCGTTCACGGGTTCAGCGGAGAAACCATGATCTTTTCAGCCATCCCCGCACCAATGGCCAGGCGCGTGTCACCTGTTGTTATCAGAACAGGTCCGAATGCTCCCTTGCCGATGACCTCAATTTCAGATCCTACATTCAACCCCATGCTGACGAGGCGTTGCTGTAACCCCCTGCCGCCGGCCACAAACTGTATGCTGATTTTTTCCCCGACTTCGGCCATGGCCAGCGGAATGCTGCGCATCATGACCGCATCATCCTCCTCCACATCCTTCTCATCATAGAACAAATCGTAAACAACCGCCCTTTCTTCCATAATTGCTCCTTCGTTCTCCCATAGTCCTTAAAAAAAAGATTTTGGGGTTCAACATAGCCTCGTAGCGAAAAACAGCGGGTTACGGGTTCCAAGCA
>MAXP01000298.1:2722-4613 GCA_001751085.1 Desulfobacterales bacterium C00003060
AGCTTTGAGCCTTCCATTAGCAACAACAAAGTTAGGTCTTACTCAGTCTTTACTGTACCCCAAAAACATTATCTTGAAATCTATATATCTTCAATGTGTCCAGTTATCCCGTTATCCGGTTACCCCGTTGATCTTCTGAAGTGCATTGTAAGTTGTAAAATCTGGCATCCATCATTCGAAAATTCACCGCAGCTTGCTGCGGGGAGCTTCAATAGTTTCTTAACCGCACAGGTCCAAGGATTTCACTTCACTTTTTTAACGGTGAACCGAATATTTAGTGTTGGGGCTGGCCTGAATCACCCGTCCTCAAAATCCGATTCTGCTTATCTTAACTGATATGCAATAATATATATACTACCGTCACTTTCTTGTCAAGAAAAAGTTTTGACGAAAATCATGCCTCGAACAAAGCTTGGACTTGACAAAGTTGCGACTTCAGGTAATTGTGTTTCAAAAGCCATTGAGCTACACGTATGTCTTGTTATTTTTGTTTTGCAGTTTTAGTAGCTGATTAACAGCGGCATGACCGTTCAGCCCCTTAATTTTGCCAACAGGATTATAGACATCCTTCAAAATAGGTCCAAAGTAGTTGACACTTCTTGAAAATGAATATCTCTTCCATTTACCGATTTTCCCTTATTATTGCGGGAGGGGTTTTCAGCCACGATTCTCGAGGCAGGATGCCTCTCCTACAAAAAGTGTAAATTGGGGATGGTTCCCTGATCCGTGATATGCGAAGCAGTTATTTGTGGGCAATGATGACAGTTTTTGGTCCAGATGAACCGTTGTTCGTGCGTGGTCGAACATGTAACCCAGAACCATGATGCCACAAATATTTCGTGTATATCACAGCGTAGGGAACCGTCCCGTAATTTTGCATCAGGAAGATCAATCTGCATTTAACTTGATTAATAAGCTATAGGAGGTGTTATTATGAAAAGGAAGTCTAACTACAGATATCTGTTAATTCCCCTGTTCATTTTTATCTTTACCTTTTCTTCAACTGCTTTTGCGCAAGAATTATCCGAAGAGGGAGCAGAGGATCTCATTACAGGTGACGAACGGATAGAACCGGATGATTTTGGAACTGCACAATATGCAGTGACATTTATCCCGGCAGCAGATTTTCAACAAAGAGGAAGTAGCTCATTCAATTATTACCTTGGCGGGTATGTTTACAGAACCGGCGGTGCAAGTATGTGGTGGGCGCCTGTCAATGTTCCCAATGGTGTGGATATCTACAGAGTACGAATGTATTCATATGACAATAGTACTGCTAATGTTGGACATTATCTAACACGTTATACCGGATCCGCCACGACCCAAGACCTTGGAAATACCAGTACGTCTGGGACTCCCGGCTACACGTCGGTTTCGTTTGATCCCGCCCACATCATAGACAACAGATACGGTTACGTGATCAATTGCATTCAATCAACCACCACCTCCGAGACCATGATCAGGGGTGCTCGAATCTCTTGGCGCAGAGTTATCGGTCCTGCCGGCGGCCAGGTGTTTTGGGATGTACCGCCAACCCATACCTTTTTTAGAGAAATCAACAATTTGGCACGCTCCGGCGTTACAACCGGATGGCCCGATGGTTCGTTTCGACCATCCTGGAGCGTAACTCGAGAGGCGATGGCAGCATTCATGAGCAGATTTGGTGGATTGGCTCAAGGCTATGACACAGCTGACCCATGATAGTGAATGTTGAGTGAGGTTATGATAGGCTGCAGATTCTCAGAATCTGCAGCCTTATTCAGAAACAATAAGGCTGTCCAACAATCTTTAAAAAGCTGACTTTCTACAATATATACAGCTTAAATCATATTTAATCCACCGGCTCTGCCGGTGAGAATTGAAAAGGCTCTGCCGTTTCCAGCGTATTCGT
>MAXP01000298.1:4693-5056 GCA_001751085.1 Desulfobacterales bacterium C00003060
ATATTCGAATTTTCGTCTGATGAGCAACCATGCGTTGCCCCCTTTTAGGGGGCTTTCTCATACCACCGGTTCTACCGGTGGTAGCTGATTTAGGTTTAAAATCACTATATATTGTGGTAGTAAACGCAATTTAGAGGTTGCTAGACAAACTTTAATCTTCTAATAAACAGCTCACAACCCGCACTATAAAAAGCTATTTTACGGTTTGACATACGATCCTGCTTTTGCGATGCTTTGGTGCCCTCCTCGAAAATGAATTTTTATCATCTTAAATAAATGATATCTCTTTACCGTATTTGGTTCAATTTTAATTTAGTAAATGAAAAATTAGTAAGTATGCTGTCAGAATACAGAGGCATTTAT
>MAXP01000299.1 GCA_001751085.1 Desulfobacterales bacterium C00003060
AACAGAGTCAGGTCTTACTGAGCCTTTACTGTACCCCAAAAACATTATCTTGAAATCTATATGATGCGGATTTGCCTCATCTGATCGACATGAAATCAAAAGGTTTTCTTAGTTTATCTTTTATCTCATTTCTTGGAAAATCGACACAGAGCAAGGAATCCAGTTGATCATAATTCTCCTTTAACCTTTCCCCTTGGTATGTCATTTTGGGAAAGAGCGTCGCCAATGAGTACGTATTACAGGCATGGAAGGATGTCAAGGCGAAGGGGGGGCGGGAATGTCTTCAAGGCCTCGGCCTTAGCGGATTCCCCGCAGCTTGCTGCGGGGAGCTTCGATATGTCCCCTACCCTACCTCAATACCTTCCAGCAACGAACCCTATGATTGTCGCCTGCATAGTAAAATTCAACTTCCTCTTTCCTGCATCTATCTTCAACAAGGGGACATCTTCCCTGAAACCTGCACCCCGGCGGCGGATTGAAGGGGCTCGGCACATCGCCTGAAAGGGTTTGGAGTTTACGTCTACGATCCGGCTCGGGAACAGGCACTGCTGATAGCAATGCAATCGTATAAGGATGGAGGGGAGTATCATAGATCTCATCTGCTAAAGCATACTCCATGATCTGGCCCAGGTACATGACAGCAACCGTGTCGCTGATGTAGCCCACCACATTCAGGTCATGGGCGATAAAAAGATAGCTGAGACCGAGCCGGGACTGCAAATCTTTAATAAGATTAATGATTTGGGCCTGAACAGAGACGTCAAGAGCCGATACTGATTCATCGCATATAATCAAGGAAGGCTCAACGCTCAGGGCCCTGGCTATACCAATGCGCTGTCGCTGGCCCCCGCTGAATTCATGAGGATAACGATCAGCCCCGCTTGCCGATATACCTACTACCTGCAGGAGGTTTTCGACACGGGCGTTGCGGTCGGACCGGCCTTTCACACCCAAGGTACGCAGCCCTTCTCCTATCGAGTCACCTATGGTCATTCTCGGGTTCAGAGATCCGTATGGATCTTGAAAAATAATCTGCATCTCTTTTCGCAAAGGCTTCATTTGGCTCTGCGAAAAACGGCTGATATCCTGGTCTCGAAAAATGATTCTTCCTTCATCAGCTTCCAGGAGCCTTAGGATAAGCCGACCGGCTGTGGATTTGCCGCACCCGCTCTCGCCCACCAGACCCAGTGTCTTTCCTTTTTCGACATTGAAATCCACTCCATCAACAGCCTGGATCCATCCAATGACCTTCTGAAAAAATCCTCTACGCACCGGGAAATATTTCTTCAGCCCCTCCACCCTGAGCAGCGTGTTTTCAGATGAATTGATTCCTGCCACCTTTCCGGCATACAGAGATCGTAAAATAGTTGAGTCGTTGAGATGGTTCATAGTTGATAGTTCGTAGTTCGTAGTTCGTAGTTCGTATAGATAATGTTTTTAGAGTACAGTAAACGCTCAGTAGGACCTATGGTATTTCGGAGTTCGGAGTTCGGAGTTAAGCTGCACATCATTTTAGCGTAACTTCACATGGTTATCAGGCCCACTCGTAACTTCTCAATAACTCAGGGGTTGAACCCCAAAATCTTTTTCTTAAGGACTATAATTGGCTGAATGCTCAAGGGAATAGAAGGATCTCATTTAGAGAGGCATAAAGCGCCGGCTTGGGCTTTCTCATATCTCAACCCTCCCAACCAGATTCTCTGAACAAAGGATAGCACGAAAATCCTCTGCAAGAGGCTTAACGAAAAGCTTTTTCGGACGCGTTGCGTATTTCTTCCCTTTACGTACAAGGCCTACTCCAGTCGTCATGCCCAGATAATGCCAGTTGGACGCCTTGTAAGAAACTCCCTCGTAGCGTTCCGGGTCAACAAAAGTTTCCATTAGAACCGGCTTATAACCCCAAAGCTCTTCCCAGTCACGAACTATGCGCCTTGCAATATGTCCCAAAACGTGGCTGGCCAGATACCTCACCTTCACCCACGGAAAAATCAAGAAACGCGCATTGTTGATCACCCAGCCCTGATTCCTCGAACGCTCATCCTCCGTCCATCCGATCCACCGGTCTCTCATCCCCATGGACTTGGAAGCGCCTGAAAACAGAGCGCAACCCAACAGCCCGCGTTCGCATTTGAAGAAATAACGCAAATAACAACCGAATGGCTTCTTGTACCCAAGATAGTGGTAACGCTGTATATATTCTTTCCATAAGTCCATTGTTTCTTTGTCTTTTACAATATCGAGCCTAATCAGACCCAAATCCCTTAGACTACCTACTATTTCAGGTTGTGGGTCTGTCCTGTCTGTTATTTGAACGGGGCCTTCAGGCCCTGATTTTCGTGTTGGTCGCTTTTCAGGAAGCTGCAAAAGCCCCTTAGCTTCAAGGTGCTCCAACAACTTCATACCGGCATCCGTCTTATTGGCGCCTGTTGCTGCAAACCACTCCAGATGCTCACAGATAGTCTGAGCCAATTCACTTCGGCTCAATCGCCAAAACATCTTTACGCATTCCCTTATTTCCTCCAGTTCATGTATCGTAATCTCACGACCACATTGAAAAATCGAGCCAGTGATCTTTTTGTTCACAGGCTTACCCTCCTCTAATCATCTAATTATTTCCGGGTTGCCTCGCGCGGCCACCGACTTAAAGCGGGACACTTTCCCATCTGGACAGTAGTGAGTTCTCTCCAATCTACGAAGTTCAGTGTATCTTCTCAATAAGTTGGGGTAGATTACATTTTGCGACTATTCACTGGATTCCTGCTTTCGCAGGAATGACGGGCAGGTACATCCAAACGTCATGCCTGCGAAAGCAGGAATCCAGACATCTTACCCTGAGTTATTGAGAAGTTACCTAAGGAGTTGCTAACTAATTGGATTTACAGACTTTTTCGCCTTACGTTGGTAGCCTCTCGCGCTGTATAGCACAGGACATCGACTCAGATGGCCCTTCCCATAGTCACACATCTCCGGAAACTGCCTCCGACACGTCTCCAGGGCTGAATCACATCGAGGATGGAATGGGCAACCACCCGGCTTGAGGCCAGGGTCCGGCACAGCGCCCGGGATACTGTGAAGCCTCGTGTCCCGTTTGGCACGATTCGGCAGAGATGCCAGGAGCCCCCGAGTATACGGGTGACTGGGATCATAAAAAATCTCATAGGCATCACCCTGCTCCACGATAGTGCCTGCGTACATCACGTATATGCGATCGGCTATACCTGCCACTACACCCAGGTCGTGGGTAATATAGAAAAGTGACATATCTTGTTTTCTTTGAAGCTCTCCGAATAGATTAAGGATCTGCGCCTGAATCGTCACATCAAGGGCTGTGGTCGGTTCATCAGCAATCACCAGCTCGGGGTTGCATGCCAGGGCCATGGCAATCATGACCCGCTGGCGCTGGCCGCCGCTCAGTTCATGAGGATAGACTGCAAGGCGCTCTTCAGGCAAGGGTATTCCCACATCTTCAAGGAGTTGCACACACCGTTGACGGATCTCGCTTTCGCTCACCTTTTCATGGACAATGATTGCCTCCCGGATCTGATCCCCTATGGTAAACACAGGATTCAGGGAGGTCATTGGTTCCTGAAAAACCATGGCTATACGGTTTCCCCGAATCCTCCGCATCTCCTCTTCTCCAAGATCCAAAAGATCTTGCCCCTTGAACAGGATCTGCCCCCCCACGATCTCTCCCGGAGGCTGGGAGATAAGACCGAGAATGGTCAGGGCTGAAACGGTCTTTCCACAACCTGATTCCCCGACAAGACAGACCGTCTGCCCCTTGCGGACCTTATAGCTTATGCCATCCACGGCCCGGGCCACCCTTTTGTTACCACGGAAATAAACCCTCAGGTCCCGAACTGAAAGAAGGATATTGTCGTTATTGAACATAGGGCTCTGCAAAAAAAACCTCCCATTTTCGCATCTCAGCTTCTTTCCCTGAGCTTCGGATTCAATACGTCGCGCAACCCTTCACCAAACAGGTTAAAGGAAAGGACCACAATCAGGATGGCAATCCCCGGCACAAATGTCAGCCACGGGGCATCAAAAATGAAGCGTTTCCCGTCAGAAAGGATACCACCCCAGGTCGCATAGGGTGGAGGGACGCCAAAGCCAAGAAAACTCAAGCCCGCTTCGGTCAAAATGGCAGTGGCAACACCAATAGTGGCTGACACCAGTACCGGAGCAATAGCGTTGGGGATCATGTGCCGAAAAATAATCCGCCACGCATTAACACCAAGGGCACGCGCTGCTGTCACGAAATCCTGTTCACGCAAAGAAAGGAATTCTGCTCGGACAAAACGTGTGGCACCCATCCAACTGGTCAATCCAATCACGATCATAATATTGTACATGCTTGCAGGAAGAAGCGCCACGACCGTGAGTATGAGAAAAAAGCTCGGAAAGCAAAGCATGATATCTACAAATCGCATAATCAGGGTATCTATGGAAACGGCATCTTTGTAAAGCACCCCGAGCCATTTCGGCATGGCTCGTTTCCGCCATATCCTTTTTGACCAAGCAGGCAAAAAAATGCACACAAGACCGATAATAAGGAGCCCTGCCCCGGAAGACCTTGCCCCAAGGGCCAGCAGGACCCCGCCCAAGAGCAGGGCAAGGGTGGCAAGGACTTGATCCGCCCTGACATGGTTCTCTCCAAAATAGCCTGCCATCCCCCCCATAACGGTCCCGATAAGAACCGAGATTCCCACGGCCACAAACCCCACGGTCAGAGACACCCAGGCACCCTGCAACATCCTGGCAAACACATCCCGCCCGAGATCATCGGTTCCCAACAGGTATATCCCCAGCCAGGGAACATTCTTAGGACCCAAGGCATTCACATCCGGCAGGGAAAGTGGGGATAGCAGCCTTTCCTGGAGCCTAATGATAGCAGGATCAAAGGTAGGATTTGTCCCTGCAGTCAAGACAAGCCCCAGAAAGGCAACAGAAAAAAACACGACAAGAAAGGCCAACCCGACCATGGATAGCCTGTTCTGTTTGAAAAGCTGCCACAATTCCTCCAGGGCCGAGCGTCTTTTCATAATCTTATCCTTGGATCGACCACCAGGTAAAGCAGATCAGAAACAAAGGTGCCGGCCAGCACCAGGACAGCAGCAATGAAGTTCACCGTCAATATGATCGGATAATCTCGTGCCAGGATGGCCTCATATGCCATCCTGCCTATGCCGGGCCAGGAAAAAATCGATTCAATGATAACAGAACCACCAATCAGGCCCGGCAGGATAAGCCCAAACATGGTAACAAAGGGCAAGAGGGCATTCCGCAGGCCATGCTTGTAATGGACTTGCTCTTCGGGCACGCCTTTGGCCCTGGCAGTCCGCATGTAGTCCTGCCCTTCCACCTCCAGCATCTGGTTGCGAACATATCTTGACAGGATGGCAATACCCCCAGTAGCCCCAAGCACGGACGGCAGCAGCAGGTGCCAAACCCTGTCCATGATCATACGAAGCCAGTGGACGTCTCCGATCCCGAAAGTCTTCAGCCCTATCACGGGTACATGCAGGCGGGTCACCACAAGAATGATCAGAATGTAAGCGAAGAAGAAACCGGGAATGGAAATCAACAAATAAGAGAAAAACGTGGCACTGCGATCGTAGACGCCACCCCTGAAAATGGCGGAACGGATACCAACAGGAAAAGAGAGGGTCCAGGTGATCATCGTACCCACGATGAACAGTGGAAGACTGTTGAGAAATCGCTCCCAGATCTTTCCGAGTACTGACTGATTGTCCTTCCAGGAAGCCGTCTTGCCTGTAAAAAGATCTCGATAGAAGTAAACATACTGGACATAAAGGGGTTTGTCCAAATGGAATTCTCTGCGAAACCGCTCCACCATCTCGGGTGTAAACTTGGGGTTGAGGGGGTCCACCTGGCTGGGCTTGCCAGGGGCAAGATGGATGATCAAGAAAGATACCACCGAAACAAAAAACAGAGTTATGATCTTTTGAATAATGCTTCGACCAACAAATGATAACATCCTCTACCCCTTGTATACCTCGGAAGGTTATAAATGGCGCTTTTCTCGGTGAGTCATGAGCATCAAGAGCAAGG
>MAXP01000300.1 GCA_001751085.1 Desulfobacterales bacterium C00003060
CTGTCCCGCCTGAGCTACTGCTGATTCACCCCTGGACAGGACAAGACTTCCCGCCTCATTTGTGGCTCCTACCCGTCCTTCAAATATCGACAATAGGGTCTGGTCGCCCTCAACCCTTATGAAGAATTCCGTACCCTCCACAGCAGCATTCACAAACGGTGTAATTACTTTCAGGCCCCGGGGGAAACGGCTGAAAAAATCGGCAGCCCCGGTGAGCAGGTCAAGCAGACAAGTTTCGTCTTTTTCTAATCCGGAAAAGATGATCGTAGTCTTCTGATCAATACGGAGGGTGGCTTCATTAGGCAGAACAACGGCTGTCCGGCTTCGTTCCTGTGTCCGAATCACGTCGCCAGGGTAATATGTGTCGTTCAATCTGACAGGCATCCACTGCGTTTCACCCTTTTTCTTAGCGTGAACGCTGCCCTGAACCGATACGACTTTACAAATCCATTCCTCATACGGTTCTTCAGCCCTGACGCTGTGGGATAGAAGCCCTGCTGATATATTTATGAATATGAGTAACGTGAGGATTGGGATGCGGGCCCGGATTTGTTTCACTGATACCTCAGTTATCGGACTTATGGGCTTCGCCCCAATTGGTCTGCCCTGGTGCTCACTATAGCTATTAAGCCGGCAAATCAATCAGGCCTAGGTTAGGGCGAACCAATGTTCCATTAGTCCGCATGTGAGGCGCATAGATAGCAGTAGCAGCAAAGACCTGTTATTTGAATGGGTGGCAAAGACTCCGGGTAACTCTTTCTGGAGATTTCCCCGAACTTTTTGAGAAGTTACGACTCCAAAACATAACGTCAATTTATAGTAAGTTTAGCCTTTTTTCTATTTTTTGTCAAGACTTACTAATCCATTCCACATCTTTCCAGGCGGGTTCTCTCTATACTTTTCACACAACGCTATATAGAAAGACGAAGGTCCATCCTTCTCGTAGAGCTTCATGGACTCAGAAAAACCCTGGATTGCCTCTTCCCAGGATTGCCTTCTAAAAGCGTTAAGAGCTTCCGTAAAAGTCTCACAAAGCTCTCTCTGTTGTTCGTTGAATTCTTCCACACGAC
The DNA here is from genome assembly GCA_001751085.1 of Desulfobacterales bacterium C00003060. Classification (GTDB taxonomy): domain Bacteria; phylum Desulfobacterota; class Desulfobacteria; order Desulfobacterales. The sequence goes on from MAXP01000300.1 coordinate 1,071, forward strand.
ATATCAATTCGTGAACCGTAATTGACTTGGATTTCCCAACCAAAAGGAATTCCCCGAGTCTTCTTGTCAGGAAACCTTCAAGTTGATACAGTGCATCTTCGGACACCAATATCTGTGTGCCCAGGCATTTATTCAGTCCCTCTAACCTTGATGCCGAGTTGACAACATCTCCGACAGCGCGATACTCATAATGATCGATAGCGCCAATATTTCCTAACATCATGTGCCCGGAATGTAACCCGAGGCGAGTTGGGAGCTGCAAGTTACCGGAAGACTGATTGAAGCGATCCACTGCGGCGGCAATATCAAGCGCTGTAAGGCAGGCCTGAGTCCTGAGAGCAGCATCAGGATGTGCTGTCGCCCATATCGCTAACATAGAATCCCCTACGACGTCCGATACGATTCCGCCATGCTGCCTCACGGGCTCAAACACAGCTTCATAGTAGTTGTTCATGAAGCTGTTGAGTTCCTTTGGGTCCATATTTTCCGATAAAGCGGTATAATGATGTGCATCTGTAAACAAACAGGTCCCATAGACCATTCGGCTGCTTGTTTTCATATTTGCCATATTTTTTGCTAGCTGGTCTACAACCCTGCTTGGCAAGTAATATCCAAAAGCCCTTTTGATGTTTTGACGCTCTTTGTTCAGATCAGAGTACTTCCATAAGACAGTCCCGAAGTAAGCTATTGGAGCCTGAAAAAACAATGGGATGACGAGGGGATGCCAACTGCCGGTGTTCTTAAATTGGTACAGGGCAGCGAACAGATAAAGTAAGCTCAGGCCGATTACGCTTACCGTTGCAATCACAGTGGGAAAAAGAAGACACAGAATGCCCAGCCCCATTCCCCAGAAAAAAACAAGGGCGAGATGCGTACGAAAACCGAGCGGCTGAACAGCCATATCCTCTAACAGGTTTGCGAAAGCAATAGCTGCTATTTCAACGCCACTGATATCTACTCCGCTTGATTGAGAGAAAACCGTATAGAAACCGTCTTGCTGTTCCGGCGATAAGTGTTCTGAAACTCCAACAAACACAGCTTTACCGCTTAGATCAAATTGCTCTTGGTTGTCAGCGGAATTTTCCTGACTTTCAAGTAACCGATAATACGGAACCGTTTCAATAGCTCCAGGGGTTCCATAGAAATTCAGGTAGCGACTATTGGTGTGTTGATACATCCTGATAAGTGATTTGAGGACCTGAGCCTTTTTCGTGTCAACAGAAAACGTCCTTGAATCCTGGAGATCCTCCAACATCTTCTCTGCAATCAATGGTTCCTTTTCAAAGGTATCTCTCAGAACATGGACTAGGCTTTGAACGCCTTTGCCGGTAATTACCATATCCTTTGTATATGGCAGCTTATCCGATTGAGAAGGACTGACTTTTCCTAACAAATGGACAAATTCATCGTACACTTCCAAGGCGAATATCTGGAAGGCCACGACCGGCAAAGTCGCCGTATCTCCGGCGCTTTTCTTAAACATCCAGTACTGGCTCACCTTGACAGGGACTTTGGGTAAAGGAAAAGGTGCCAAGGCAACCGCGGATCGTGCAAGGGGAGGGATCGGTGGGACAAGTCTCTCAATATCCAAATGCCCTGCATGTTTTCCCTCTTCGTCAGTCAACAAAACCTTTTCCTTTCTGAGGTATTCAGATAGGATAACGTTGCGTGCGTTTTTGATCGCTTCTGCAAACAGGTTATCATGCTCATAGGAACGAGCTTCGTCAAAAACCATGTCAAAAGCGATTACTGCAGCGCCTTTTTTCACCAGATTATCAATGAGCCGGGCATGAAGAGACCGAGGCCATTTATGAGGTTCTGTGGGCACGTTAAGTTTGTCGGCAGAGACCTTGTCCGCTGTTACTATAATCACATCAGATGGGGCCTCCCTCACTCCCCTCAGCTTGAACAGCAGGTCAAGGCCGATGTTTTCCTCCAGACTGAGCCCGAAAGGAGCGAGGCTTGCCATCACACCCAACATGCCGATCACCAAGCCCACGATTAATGCTTTTGACAGACGTGGCATTACCCAGCCTTCAGATTGACCAATAGTCGGTTTCCATAAGGGGAGGTTCGTGCTCCTTGGCATAGGCTTGCACAATCTCCAATGTCTCGCCTATCTCTGCGGTCAGAGGCAACGTGGCGGCAATCTTTTCCATGTACCGGCGTTCGTTCACGGCACGAAAGGTGGGGCTGAAATTCACATCAAATATCCAACTGATCTGAAGCAGCTTGAAATCATTGAGCGTGGTCATGTCCTTGAGGTCGGCTATTCTGTGATCGCGGAGGGCATTTAAGATCGCAGGTGAATATGCCTGATTGTTGGGCAGGCCCAATTCGATGGTTGAGTTCGGCTGTTCGTCCCGATGGTCATAGTAGTCAATCACTACCTTCCAGATATCCAGCTTGTCGGCATCACGCAAAAGCCGCGCAAAAAACAGGCAGCGTTCATCTTCATCTTCCGGCAAGGTGCGAACATTGTGATAACCGATGGCTTTAGTGATGAGCGTTTGCTCGACATCGGAACAGACCGAAAGTGTATTGTGCTTTGTCAACTCTCTCAGCCCAAGTTTGGCATGGTTTTCTGAGGAACTGTCCTTGAAGGTGCCGTAAGTCGCATACTGCGGGAACCTTCCAATATCGTGAAACAGGGCCATGGTCTCGGCCAACAACATGTCCTCCTGAGACAGACCCAAGGCCCGGCCAAGCATGATGATTTCCCTGCAAACGCGTTCTGTGTGTTTCTCTTTGAGATTAATGTTCCTGTTGTAAATCGGGTCATCCGTATAGTAAGCAGCCACGTAGTCAGCAAACCATTTCCTGAGCTTATCAAGTTTATCTGTATTCATTGAGGTGTCATGTCCTTGTGTAATTCGTGCCTGAACGGAAATTGCCCATTCCTGTCATTTCGAGCGGAGCGAGAAATCCATCGTAGCTTAAGATACGAAATTTACACGATGGTTCCCTATTATGTGATGGCTGAAAGAGTTATTTGTGGCCAGGAATGAGAGCATGGTTACCTTTATTTGATTCTCTCTGACTGATTCGCAGCTCTTGTCTTGTCAACAACTATAATTCGCAGGCCGAAGCGCAGCCTAAGTTCTACTCATAGCACACAGTATGCTGTGTGGCCATCTCAAAAATTGTGGGATGTGTTATTGAAATGTCCGATAACCATCAGGCACGGTGATAGATAATACCTATTTGACATCCATCCAGAATCCATAGATAGTTATACCTGGGTTGAGCGGTTCAGCGTTCACAGTTCTGGGTTGAAACGACCTGGCTGGCTGTTAACAAAAGGGTAACCTTTGAACCCCGAACCTTTGAACCCCTGAACGGTTACACAAAAGAAAAACATCATGAGTGGAACTATGACTGACCAAAAAAACCTTCGTCTTACGGAGACTGTTAGCGGCTCTGGCTGAGCCTCAAAGCTACCTCCAGGGGACCTGGATAAGGCTTTGTGCGGAATGGTGTTTCCGACTGATTCGAATGTCATCGTTGGGATGGATCGGGCGGATGACGCAGGGGTTTACAAGATCACGGATGATATTGCCATCATTCAGACGGTGGATTTCTTTACCCCCATTGTAGATGATCCGTACTGGTTCGGCCAGATCGCTGCAGCCAATGCCTTAAGCGATGTCTATGCCATGGGCGGTGTTCCAAAAACCGCCATGAATATAGTAGGCTTCCCGTTGAAGGACATGGATATCTCCGTCCTCCGCCAGATCCTTCAAGGTGGATTGGAAAAGATGAAAGAGGCTGGTGTGTTTCTGGTTGGTGGACATAGCGTGGAGGACAAGGAACTCAAATACGGTTTGTCTGTCACAGGCCTTATTCACCCGGATCGCATCCTGACCAAAAAGGCCCTCAAGCTCGGAGACCGTCTCATACTGACCAAGCCGCTAGGCACCGGTATCATCAATACCGCTATTAAGGGCGGGCTCGCCTCCAGCGAAATCATAGACAATGTCACGCATCTTATGGCTGCCCTTAACAAGGATGCAGCAGAGATAATGCAGGACTTTCCTGTCCACGCCTGCACGGATATTACCGGTTTTGGTCTGCTGGGTCATCTTGCAGAAATGGTGGTCGATTCCGAATTCGGGGTCGAAATCCAGACCGGCAGGATCCCCTTCTTACCGGAAGCCGTCGAATATGCCGCCATGGGGCTGTTGCCGGCCGGGCTTTACAAGAACCGCGAGTTTCGGGAGGCGATGGTAGACATTTCACCTTCTGTCGATCCCTTTATCCAGGACATTCTCTTTGATCCCCAGACATCCGGAGGATTGCTGATTTGTGTAGACAGGGCAAGCGCCGATGATTTGCTGGATACACTGAAGGAAAAAGGAATGGATAAAACAGAGATTATCGGAGACGTATGGCCTGAACCAAAGGGAAGAATTGTTGTAAATTAGGGCTCGGCCAAAGACATGTTCACGGAATTCGCGTTCTGTCCTATGCGGCATATACAGGCATTGGCCTCCGGCTCGTAGATCCTACGCCCCGAGAGATGCCGACGAGAAGCGGTTTCCTTACCCGAGAGGCTGGGATATTACCTTTGACGTTACCGTGGTATACACACTGGGGTTGTTGACAATGAAATCCGCTTACGATGGAGGAGGAAAGAGAAAACGTGTAAGGAAGGAGTTCTATGGCCAGATTGAAGGTGTTGTCAGGGGCTCCAGTTTCTACGCGACGATACAGAATTTGGGTCTCGGAGGCATGTGCTTTGAGGTGCACTATCCCTTCAGGTCAGGACTCGACTTGAGCCTCATGTTCAAAGTCTTCGACTCCCAACAGGAGTCCACGGAAGTGAAAGCTGAGGTCGTGTGGGTTCAGCCGTTGCAGATGCTGTTTTATCGCGTTGGAGTCATATTCACGGACCTCTCCCCAGAAGCCAAACGCATCATAGAGGCGTACATTTCCGGCCTGGAAATCGAGGCTGACGAGAAAGTCACCGGGGCGGAAAGATATCCTCTCCTTTTCACGCCTTATCGGGTTTCGAACCTGACATTCAAGAACCGCCTGACCATGGCACCGATGTTTTGGGGCTATGCTAACGAGGACGGGAGCGTAAGCCAGACGCTCATTGATTGTTACCGCGAGATAGCCCTTGGCGGGGTCGCTATGATTGTTGTGGCCAATGCGGTTGTTGATAGGTCCAGTATCATGGCCTCCAGGGTCCTTAGAGTCGATAAAGACCGTTTCATTCCAGGATTGGCCAAGCTGGCAAAAGTGATCAAGACTTCTGGGGCTGTTGCTTGCCTGCAGATCAACCATGCGGGGCGGTGGGCGAAAGTCAATAAACCACTCTCTCCTTCTCCAGTAACAATGCAGGTACCGCATGAACTGAGTAAGTTGGACGGTATTGGCATGGCGTTGTCGGACTCGTATCACAGGCGACTCGTGAACAGCTTTGTCTTCGCGTTGCTGAGGTGCCGCCATAGTATGACTTTGGAACAAATGCGATATGTCCAGACATGCTATGGAGAAGCGGCTCTTAGGGCCAGGAAAGCGGGCTTTGATATGGTGGAACTACACGGGGCAACCGGGTACCTTCTTGCCCAGTTCCTTTCTCCGAGATTGAACACACGATCGGACGGCTATGGCGGAAGCCTGGAAAACAGGATGAGGTTCCCTCTGGAAGTGGTTGAAACAGTCAGGGAGTTTGCCGGGAAGGACTTCCCAATGGGATACCGTTTTTTGGCGGATGAATGGCTTGCTGGCGGGCTCCATATTAGAGAAGCCAAGATCTTTGCCAAAAACCTTGAGGAATTGGGAATCGCCTACATCTCTGTAACGGCTGGCTCCCATGAATCTTTTTTTCTGCCCCATGTTATGAATCAAGCCAGAAAAGAAGCTTATGTGGCTGGTTTGGCCGCAGAGATGAGAGAGGTTGTTTCCTCAACACCGGTTATCGCCACAGGGAGGATTGTCAGGCCTGCCCTTGCTGAAGAGATACTCAGAGACAACAAGGCTGATCTGATCGGGCTTGCTCGGGTCTTGTTCGCGGACCCCCTCTGGCCGAACAAGGTGTTCGAGGGAAGAGAAAAGGATATCCATTTCTGCAGATGCTGCAACGAATGTGTTCTCTGTGTCATCAAAGATGAACCGGTCATGTGTTCCAGGTGGAACAAGTTCAAGAGGGCAAACATCGACATCCAGTTGAAGCAAAAGAGACGGAAGTGGGAGAAGGTGTTGATCGCTATGGATGACTCGGAAGGCTCTCTCGAGGCTGTTGAATATGCAGGCCACATGATCGGGAGGGAACAGAGGGTTACCCTCTTCAGCGTTTTGGACATTGAACATGGGATAGAAGCGGCAGAGAAAAAGAGGGAGAAGTTGCTGGCTCAAGCCAAAGGGCACCTGAAAAGGACCGGCATGAATGAAAGTGATATTCAAATAAAGATAGCCAGAAAGAAAAAAGGTGTTGCGGAAGACATACTCGAAGAAGTCAATAAGGGAGAATACGGGTCCATCATACTAGGGAAAGGCAGTGCATCAAGAACCCGCCAACTCTTGTTCAGTAGTAGTATCTCCAACTATATAGTGCAACATGCCAGGGCTTGCGGAGTCTGGGTTATTGACTAGCGCCCGTCCGCAGATTCATGATGAGGGCTTGCCCAGAAACAACATTCCCGTTTTTGCGTCTCAGCCCTCCAGAAAGACAGCGGATTTGCGACTTCAGGCCATGTTTGTTCGGCCATTTCCTCTGAATTCCTGCCATATTTTTGTTAAGCCAACTTCTTTGAATGTCTTTTCTGCCTCGTCTCTCGAGATTTTCTGAATGAACTCCTGGGATTTCTGTATGGAATAAACACCGTCTGATACCAGCATGAAATCGCATGTGGGACAACTTACGTTTATACCCTTTTCCCGTCTCTGTTCCTGTTCTTGAAATGCCCGGGCTAATCGCCGCCCCTTAGCCAGAAAAAGTATATCCTGCCCTCGGTCAAGGACAACGACATAATAGGTGCCTGCCCGGGCCAGAAGAGAAAGGTTTCCATTCTTTTCCCTTTTTGCCAATACCTCCATTTCCTATGCCTTTTTGATCAACATCCTTATTATCTCTCCCTGCTCGGTAATGTCGAGAACCTCATGGCCTTTGCTGGTAGCAAGCCTTTTCACATTCTCTCTCGATGGCGGGTAATCGACTATTACTTCTAAGGTCTCTCCGGTTTTCATGTTAGCTAATGCTTCGTTGGTCTTCATCACCGGCAATGGACAAACCTCGCCACACACATCTATGGTTACATCGGCCATAATATTTACCTCCTGCAACAGAAATGTCATTGGTCATTACGCCAAAATCGCTTTGACAAGGGGAGCAATAAATTTGTGGAAAATCACCGCCCCCAAGGCAAATCCGACAAGATAGACTATGGCGCTCTTGCTTCCTTCAGCAGCCATTATGTGTTGTCTGAAGGGACAGCCTCCGGCAATGCAGCAGAAGAAGCCGAGGCCAAATCCTCCTAATACGGCGAGGAGTATATGTGCCCATGCCTTTGGAGACCAGGTTATGGGGTCTCCGGGGACAGGTAATAATGGACTGGGGGTTGCTGTCACTCCCGTAGCTTTCCACTTCTTGGCAAAGACCGCTCCGCCATCCAAAAACCAGGGGAATGTCTTAACTGCAGCGGACGCAAACTGGAATAGAAAAAACCCTGCAAGGGCGCATACTATGAAAGCAATCAACCCTTTGATCAGATATGTATCCTTTACCAGGTAATAATCCCTCATTCCGCCTACAAAGCACATCCTTGCTCGTTGGCCGAGGTATCCCATTATGAAACCCATAATGATGCTGGCAATTGGTGGTACTAAGTCCATTGTTACCTCCTCACGTCAGTTTTCTCAGTGCCTGGCATCCCACAAAAACCCCTACTCCGATCGCCACAAGGCCTATAATGGCGGTTATATCCAGGTATCCAGCCTTAAGGGCTGTCCTGATCGGGCAACCTCCAAAAATCAAGGCTGATATCATGACCAGGATTCCCAAGAAAAACTCTGCCAACGGTTTCTGCCACCATACCCTCATGGTTTTCCACTTGAACTCTCCATTGACATGGGCAGCAATAACCGCCCCTATCAATATCCCTACAATAGTAAGAAGCGGAAAGTTATAGGAGACAGGGCCACCAGGTATTATTAGGGCACCACTGGCTTTAAGGCCATATATCGGATATATATGGGCAGCAATCCAGTTCACCAGGTCTCTCATATGGCAGGCGATACAGATGCCATAGGCTGGTGGGGGTATGATATGAAAGAATGCCTGGCCTGCAGCACCCAATAAACCAAAAATGCCTCCTGCTATTGCGGCTGTCATACGCATAATCTTGCCTCCTTTAGTGCGTCCGGTATCTTGACTATTATGTCTGAAATCGATGTAGCCGGATTTGGCTGTGCCAATTTACCTGCGATGCGATTGATCCTGGCTGCCTTTATACAGGCATCAACCTTCTCATAGCCCCCATGAATCAGGGCAGACAGAATCCCCGTCAGGCTGTCCCCCGTCCCCCCGATTGCTTCCATGGCAGAAATGGAAGGCTCATCAATCGTCTGAACCACTTGCCCCTCTTCCACGATGTAATCCACAGGTCCCTTCACCAGCAATGTCTTTGGAGTATTGCCGCTCTCATAGGCCTTGCTTATCAACGTAACAACTTCAGATGCATCTATTTCAAATAGAAGATGCTCCACATAGGCTGGATGTGTGGCCTTAGGATCTGCCAAATAGGCCATTTCGGCTGCATCGGGAGTGAATATGTCAATTTCTTGTGCAAGTCCTGCCGCCTTGGCGGCATACATGGCGCCTGCATCTGCAATTAGGGTCATTCGTTCACGTCTTTTTCCGAGGCAATTGAGGATATTTCTCATTCCGTGTATGTCGGGCATGACATAATGCATGGCTAAAACCGTGACATCTATCGTTGTCAGGTTAGCCGCCACATAGTCATAAAGCTCTCTACTCCTCTTTCCGTCTCCAATGTCTCCAGCAGTGATGAAGTGGGGAGGCTCTATCTTAAGGGCTTCACAGGTAATGCAGGCTGATGCCACCATTACGCTGGTGCCCAAACTGGGACTAACCCCAAGATCGCCTATGTCAAGAACTCCACCTTTGAATGTTGCCCTCCCTGCCTTTATTCCCATTCCATTGATCGGCAGCGTACCCACGATGGCAAACAAGATCAGGCACCCTTCCTCGTGTGCTGACCGTTGACCATGTTCAATGCCTTTTCGTAGGCCTTTTCTAACATATAGGCACAAAGGGAGTAGCCATTCTCTCTAGGCCTTTTCACCTCTGTTATTTTGTTTCCTATCAGGCTTACAGCCAAATACGGAACATCAGGGCATCCTCCACCTGAAATGTTTACGATGGTGCTTTTTTCCCTATCCACTGTTATCTTCATGTTGGCTGCGGTCACCATAAAATACCTTCCAAAGTCCTTTTCCTTGGTTATATCCAAAGGCTTCTGAGATAGACTGTCGAGAGCCACTATGTCTAAGGGGCTAAGTCCACTCCTTTTGAGCAGCCTTTCCACGCCTAATTGATCAACAAGGTTGAACTCCACTGCAAGGTCACAACCCTTCCGAATCTCAGGGGGAGGGGCAACCCCCTTCACGTCATAATCAAAGGCTCTCAGCATCTTTTCTGCCTGCATGGCCTCTGATACCTCGTTCAAGATGATCAATCCTCTGCCCCTTTCAAATGCTTCTTTTTTCCTGGGTGCGAGTCTCTTCTTTATCCTATCTAATATTGTCATATGCCTTCCTAAAAAGGGAAT
>MAXP01000301.1 GCA_001751085.1 Desulfobacterales bacterium C00003060
GACAGCGGGTTCATAATAAACATGTGGGCTGTGGCCGGTTCGGCTTTCATGGGTATCCGTCGGGATGCCGAAGCGATCTTTTGCAGGGCGCTGGCCAAGCCATAAGGGGTTCTCGCATAAGAGGCGCCTCCTGCATCTGCCGCATATTCTCTGGATCGGGATATGGCCATCTGGATCAACGTGGCTGCAATGGGGGCCAGAATAGCCACGGCAATAACACCGATAATGCCACCGCCGTCCTCATCATCCCTGCCACCAAAGCCGCCAAACAGGGCGGTCCATTGAGCCATATGGGCCACCATCATGATCGCACCGGCCAGGGTGGCCGCAACAGACCCGATCAGGATGTCCCGGTGCTTTACATGGGCCAGTTCGTGACCGAGCACACCCCTTAACTCGTTCTCGTTCAATAGGCTCAGAAGCCCCTCGGTGACTGCCACTACGGCATGCTGTGGATTACGGCCCGTTGCAAAGGCATTTGGGGATTCAGAGGGGATGATGCAGACCTTTGGCATAGGAAGGCCGGCCTGCTGGGACAGTTGCCTTACCATTCGATGTAACTCCGGGGCCTCGGCCTCGGAAACCGGACTTGCCCGGTAAATGCGCAGGACGATTTTATCCGAAAACCAGTAGCTGCCAAGGTTCATGATTATCGCAAAGAAAAACGCGATGACCATGCCCTGTTGTCCGCCGAGCAAGCGGCCTATGACCATGATCAGACCGGTCAGTGCACCTAAAAGAAGTGCCGTCTTTATGGAATTACCCATATCTCCTCTCCTCCTCGTGAATAGCAACAGCGAATGCATTCCCCACAGCTTGCCCGCCGGGGCGTAGGCCCTATGGGCCGGAGGCTGCGGGGAGCTTCAATCCGAGATCCATAATCCAGATACCCCAAGGTTTGTCAAAATCACTTACCACCCGTAGAACGGGTGGTTTGATGAAGACCCCTCGAAGGGGTCTAAAAGCATTGCGATTCCTCCAGATTACAATCCAATATCCAGGACGTAGCCGTCAAGCTAAAAGGCTACAAAAGCTTTACTCTGCCGTTCAATATTCTCTTATCAGAAACATTTTATTTCTTAATCTTATGACCATACCATTAGGAGTGGGAATCAAAAATATTGTTCTTTCTCTTTTTGATACTATTGAGTATATTTATTCTCGCCGGAACGGTCAAACCTTTTAGGGTCGCACGGGCAGAGCCCGTGGTTTAATTAACTGCAAATTATTGCTGTTAATGCACAATGAAAATGATCTTTCCCTCGTTTACATCAGCCAGGATCCGGGCCCCTTCACCAAACTTCCCTTGTAGCATTTCCATGGCCAGAGGGTTTTCTATGTGTTTCTGGATGGCTCGCTTTAGGGGACGTGCCCCGTACGTGGGGTCATAACCTTCCCTGGCCAGGAGAGTTTTGGCCGCGTCCGAAACCCTAAGGGTCATGTGTCGGTCTTCAAGCAACCTCTGCACACGCTGGAGCTGGATATCCACAATAGCAGCAAGCTGCTCGGTCGTCAGGTTGTGGAAGATGATGATATCATCGATACGGTTTAGAAATTCCGGCTTGAAACCGGCCTGCAATGCCTCCATGACCCGCTTTTCCAACTCGTCCCGATGGTTTGCACCCAGCTCCTGGATCCAATGGCTACCCACATTCGAGGTCATGATGATGATGGTGTTCTTGAAATCGACGGTTCGTCCATGACCGTCGGTCATGCGGCCATCATCCAAGATCTGCAAAAGCACGTTAAAGACCTCGGGATGGGCCTTTTCGATCTCGTCAAAAAGCACCACTGAATAAGGCCGACGTCTCACCGACTCTGTCAGATATCCACCCTCTTCATAGCCTACATATCCGGGAGGTGCGCCAATCAATCTCGAGACCGAATGTTTTTCCATGTACTCAGACATGTCAATGCGAACCATGGCCTGTTCGTCGTCAAAGATAAACTCGGCCAGAGCCTTGGCCAGCTCGGTCTTACCTACGCCTGTGGGACCCATGAAGATAAAGGAACCAATGGGCCTATTCGGGTCTTGGAGGCCTGAGCGTGCCCGCCTAACTGCATTAGACACAGCCACAACAGGCTCGTCCTGACCTATGACCCGCCTTGAGAGCCGTTCTTCCATATGGACGAGCTTTTCCCTCTCGCCTTCCATCATCCGGGCAACAGGGATGCCTGTCCACCTGGAGACCACTTCGGCCACATCCTCGTCATCCACCTCTTCCTTGAGCATCTTGCGGCCGGTCTGAAGTTGGCGTAGTTTCTCATTGGCTTCTTCCAAGCGTTTCCTTAAATCGCTTTCCACACCGTAGCGAAGCTCTGCAACACGCGCCAGATTTCCATCACGCTCTGCCTGCTGTGCCTCAATACCAACGCGCTCGAGATCCTCCTTGACCTGACGAATCGTCTGGATGGCATCTTTCTCATTCTGCCAGTGGGCCTTCATCTCATGGCTTTTCTCCTGCATCACAGCAAGGTCTTTTTCAAGCCTGGCCAATCGCTCCTTTGAGGCCTCATCCATCTCCTTTTTCAGGGCCTCCCGTTCGATCTCGACCTGGATGATCCTGCGCTCCACCTCGTCGATCTCAGCCGGCATGCTGTCGATCTCAATCCGGAGCTTCGAGGCAGACTCATCTATGAGATCGATTGCCTTGTCCGGCAGGAATCGATCTGATATGTACCTGTTAGAAAGGGTGGCTGCACCCACGATGGCAGAATCCTTGATCCGCACACCGTGATGTACCTCGTATTTTTCTTTCAGGCCACGCAAAATGGAGATCGTGTCTTCCACTGTAGGTTCTTGAACAAGCACGGGTTGAAAGCGCCGCTCCAAGGCCGCATCCTTTTCCACATATTTCCTGTATTCGTTTATTGTTGTGGCCCCAACGCACCGCAGTGTGCCTCTGGCCAAGGCAGGCTTCAGCATGTTTGACGCATCCACAGAGCCCTCAGCAGCCCCGGCTCCGACCATGGTGTGAAGCTCATCTATAAACATGATGATTTCACCCTCAGCGGCCTCCACTTCTTTTAGCACAGCCTTCAGGCGGTCTTCGAATTCGCCACGGTATTTCGCCCCTGCGACCAGAGCACCCATGTCAAGGCCAACCAGACGTCGGTTCTTGAGGGTCTCAGGTACGTCGCCGTTGACAATGCGTTGGGCCAGCCCCTCCACTATGGCTGTCTTGCCCACGCCAGGCTCGCCAATGAGGACAGGGTTGTTTTTGGTACGCCGGGAAAGCACCTGAATCACACGGCGGATCTCCTCATCCCTGCCAATAACCGGGTCCAGCTTCCCGAGACGAGCAAGATCCGTCAGGTCCCGGCCAAACTTTTGAAGGGCCTGATATTTTTCCTCTGGGTTGGGATCAGTGATTCTCTGTGTGCCCCGTATATCTACCAGAACCTTCAGTATCGTCTCACGGGTCACCCCTGCGCTCGCCAGTATACGTGCTGCATCTGTTTCTTTCCGGTCGCTTATGGCCACAAGGATGTGCTCGATACTGACATATTCATCCTTCATCTTTGCCGCTTCTGCAAAGGCCGCATCCAGCAGTTTCTTGGTGGTTGGAGAAATATAGGTCTCTCCCATGCCGGCACCACTCAACTTGGGCTTCTTTTCAAGGGCCTGAGAAACCTCTTGCAACACACCTTCAGGGAATGCCCCCAACTTCTGGAGAATGGACCGGGCAATCCCCTCCGGCTGTTCCAGCATGACCTTCAAGAGATGCTCCGGTTCGATCTGCTGATGCCCCAACTGACCGGCCACGGCCTGAGCAGATTGAACCAGTTCCTGAGATTTTATGGTAAATTTATCAAAACGCATTATCTTCTCCTTCCATACACAGAACTTCGACCTGTGCGGTTAGCCCTTAGATATCACGTGTCAACCTTTGGTTGAAGCTGTTCAACCACTGTGCCCTAAAAACATTGTTTTAAACCGTATGGGCAATACCAAAAAGTAGTTTGCACTTTACTTGTATCTCTTCAGGTGTCAGGTGTCAGTGTTCAGGTTTCAGGACTTGTATTTCTCTTCCCTGACACCTGACACCGAAAAGCCATGTGAGGGGCAATTTTCATCAGCCCAGAATTTGGTCTATTGGCATCCGCATCCCTGAAAAGTGTAAACCGGTAAATGAAAGATACCACCGTGTATTTCAAAAAATAAGCACCTGATATATATTGTCAAACGTCGCTACTTTGCCTTTTCTGCTGGGGTATTGAAAAAAACAGGTTTCTCAGGAGGAAATCCGTTGTTATAAGAGAAGCGGAAATGCCCGGATACAGACCGGGCGCCTCCTCTATGATGTGTCGAGATTGAAGACCCCGCAACAAGCTGCGGGGAATGCACTCGTTTTTGCGGTTCAAGAATAGTCGGGATGAAGTCATGAGTCAAAAGGATCAACCTGCTCTTGTCTCTATTCATGGGGGCCACAGCGGTGAATTTTGTTGTCATGCCAAAGATCGCCTGGAGGATATTGTCAAGGCGTACATCGAGAAGCGGTTCTCCTGGGTGGGAATAACAGAGCACATGCCACCCGTAAACGACGATTTCCTTTATCCGGATGAAAAGGATGCGGGCCTCACTGCAGAAATAATCTATCAGCGGTTTATTCGATATGTCTCGACCTGCCGCAAATTGCAGAAAGAATATTCGCCGGCCATAGAGATCTATGTCGGCTTTGAAACGGAAACGTATAGCGGATCCGAACAGTTCGTTCGAGAACTTATTCAGGAATTTCAGCCGGATTACATTGTCGGTTCTGTACACCACGTTAACAACATTAGTATAGATTACTCAAAGGAGCAATACGAACAGGCCGTGATTGTGGTAGGAGGTTTGGATGAACTGTACTGCCGGTATTTTGACCAGCAATATGAAATGATAAATGCGTTGAAGCCCGCTGTAATTGGTCACTTTGACCTCATTCGAACATTTGATCCTGATTATCGATCACGTTTGAAAAAAACACACATCCAGAAACTGATCAGTAGGAATCTGGAGCGTATCAAAGCATTTGACCTGATATTGGATTTCAACGTTCGCGCCTTGAACAAAGGAGCGAGCGAACCGTATGTCTCCAGGTCTATTCTTCTCCAGGCATTGGACTTAGGCATTGCCGTTGTTCCGGGTGATGATTCGCATAGTGTGGAAACAGTCGGGCTGAACATAGATAGGGGAATTAAGATATTGCAAGAATTGAAATTTGACACAAGGTGGCGTATTCCCCCCACTCAACATCAATAAAGATCCATATTGAACTTGACGCCCCCTATAATCCAGCGGCCGGGCATAGGTGCAAAACCGGATTCGACATATTCTTCATCAAACAGGTTGGTGACTTCGAGAAAGACCTGGTACTCATACCATTCGTAGGCCAGACGCATATCCACAACAGTATTGGAATCCCCGACCATTCGTTCTTCGTACCGAGCTTTAACGCAATAGATCAAACCGTCAAACCAATCCAGAATGATAGAACCAAGGAGTTGGTGCCGCAGGTGATCCAACAGATATTTCGAATCGAGCACCCCTGTATCCCAGTCTGAGTCCAGGTAAGTGTAGCCAACCTTCACAGCAGAAACAAATGTTGTGGGAAAAAAAGCCTCCGGATAGAAATCCAGCCCAAATTCAAACCCCTTGGTCCTGCTCTCTGCGATGTTTTGCACCTTCCAAGGATCTTTCTCAGAGGCACGCGTCCAGTCAATGAGATCTTCTGAATCGCGCGAGAATAAGCTGAAATTAGCGCCAAGGCCCTTTTCGCGACAGCGTATACCGGTCTCGTAAGCCCAGGCCGTTTCGGGCTTAAGATCGGGATTGCCCTGGTTTGCCGGTGTGTGGTAATACAGCTCGGTATATGTGGGGATACGGAAAGATCTTGCAAAAGAAGTAAACCAATTTACTCCATGTCTTAATTCGACATTCAGTTCGGCGCCCGGCCAGTATTCCCAGCCCCAATCGCTATAGTCTATTGCCGAAGCTCCAAGACCAACAGCCAACCATTCCATGGGATAGAACTTATGCTCAAGAAACACACCACTCCTTTGGCGGTCGTGATCACCCAAGTTGGAGCTTTTCAAGGCCTCAAAGCCGATCTCCCCGCCAACAGCAGTAGTTCCTAATCTTGATTCAATCCGGGAACACAGTTGCGCCCCATAAGTATCGGTTTGGTGCTCGTTTCGGTACCAATCGCCTTGGATATCTATCTTGAAATCATCGTCATGGCGCCGCCAGAACACCTTGGGCATCAGTTCCAAATCGGCCATGTTCAGATGGGCGCTGCTGTAAGCTAACAAGGTTTCTGTTCGTTCCCGCTCATCCGGGTAGGTGTCGCTATAAAAACCGTAGGCCCCAAAGTCCTTGTCGACATATCCCAGGCCAAGCATATATCTCTGGTTTCCTCGATCTATTGCACCATTATAGTTAAACGTATTGATATCAAAATCAGTGTCTCCCTCTTTGATATAACCCGTGGAAGAACGTCGAGACGCCGAGATTCGGTTTGATGTATCTCCGATTTTCAACGCCGCATTAGCACCCAGATTATAATAATCGTAGTCACCGTATTCTGCATAGCCACCAACGACATTGTGATCCACCTCGCGTGTGACAATATTTATGACACCGGCCATTGCATTATGACCGTAGATTCTCGCCCCCGGTCCTTTCAGGACTTCAATACGCTCAACATCCTCCAGGTTCACGGGCAGATCCAGATTATGATGCCCGGTTTGCGGATCACTGACATTTATGCCGTCGATCAAGATAAGCGTTTGCTCAAATGTACTGCCGCGGATTCCCACATCGGCTTGAACTCCATGTGCGCCGCGCTGACGCACGTCCACACCGCTGACGGTTTCCAAGACATCCGCAATGGTGTCCACAGGTAAGACCTCGATCTCTTCTCGACTGACTATTGAGACGGATTGGCCGATCCTTGAGAGGCGCTGTGGGATACGGCTGCCCGTAACCACAACCGGATCTAATGTGTAATAGGGAACGTCATCGCCTTGCGCCATCGCAGAACCACTATTAGCCAAAAGCAAACCCATAATACTCGCAAGAATCAAGTGTTTTGAGCAAAAAAACATCTTTTTTGGACGGTTCCCTACGCTGTGATATACACGAAATATTTGTGGTATCATGATTCTGCGTTACATGTTCGACCACGCACGAACAACGGTTCATCTGGACCAAAAACTGTCATCATTACCCACAAACAACTGCTTCGCATATCACGGATCAGGGAACCATCCCGCTTTTTTATAATTCATGTCAACAAAAATTTGGCCATGATCATCGTTTCGGCCATTTTGTTGGGTTTCACCCTTTCTTTTGCAAGAGACGGCACTCTGTAACATTTTGTAGGTTGGGTTGAGGAACGAAACCCAACGGTGCTCAAAGAGTTTAACCCAAGCCCAATATTTTCAATCACCTGACGTTTTATCACTATCGATATGCTCCATCCGCGGAATTATTCTCTTGCAGCTAATTCAGTGAGAAAAGCCAAAAGAATTCTGGCCGAATTATTCGCTGCCAGCTCAAAGAATATACCAATCTGATTTTGCCCCGGGCCGCCGCCGGCCAGATCCGAAAGTGACCGAAACGGTATAAAGGGGATCTTATTGACATAGGCGACATGAGCGACTGCAGCAGTTTCCATATCCAGAGCACTTGCCTCAAACGTGCTCCATACCCACATACGGTAGTTTGCATTATCCACAAATGTCTGACCGCTCACAATAAGCCCAAACGTTATTTTTGGCTGATCGTCCAGACAAACTTTGGAAGGTGTGCATTTCTCAAGTATTACATCATCCACAATTTCGGCTGCTATAGCCAGATAATCAGGATCTGACGCAAACTCAAATATATCTGCTTCCGCATCGGCATCATTGCCTTTTTGCGTTACCCCAACCGGTTGCGGAAACCAGAAACCATAATTGTCCTTGAATATGGCATGCCACCCGACATCGTACAAACTTTCGTCACCATCTAATGGTTCATCTCCACTGCCGGTATAGCGAGCAGCGAGCATTTCCTGATACTGTGTGGAATTTGTTCCGACGACTACATCACCAATATTCAGATCAGGACTGACACCACCGGCAATCCCTGAAAAAACGATGCCTTTAATATTAAAATGGTCGATTAATGTCTGAGCAACCATTGCGGCGTTTACCATACTAATGCCGGTAAGCCCCAGAACCACCTTATTTCCGCATAACGTTCCCACATAAGAGGTGCGCCCATTGATTACTACCGTCTTGTTTATGGTGGCATTATTTTTAAGCATCTCCATTTCAGCGCCAAATGCAGATAAAACAAGTATACGGGCACGTTGATCAAGCGTATGGCCAGGTTCAACTAATTCACCTGCTAAGCCTGATCCAAGTCCAACAGGTGAAAATATAAAGCAAATTATTACAAGTAGAATCATCTTGTTAGATTTCATTTTTACTACCCCCTTTAAGCGTTGTAGGATTAGAAATAAGTACTACGTCTCGGAAATTCTACAACTTATTGAAGTTATAGAAGCTTGTTGAGGCCTGGATTTCGGCCTCGCATCTGGAATACTGTTACCCTGGCTTATTGAGTTACAACTTCCGTGTCTGTTTGTGCAAGCCCGCGGCTAATTCAACGTCTCGAAATTTCTATAACTTATTGAATGTATAGGGTTTTGAGGCTTGGATTTTTGCCTCGTGCTAGACACGAAGTGAAGCGTCAGCGCTCATGATGGAATATTGGCCTTTTGTTTAAATATGTCATTTTTTGCCTTCCCCGTCAAGACTGATTTTGCCAATAAACCAATGTCCCATTTTGCCAGAATCCATTACTCCAACACTCCAACATTTTCGAGTAGACAGGAGTCTCCCGTGACTGCAGGACCACGTTTGTTTTCTCTGTTTCCGCCTGCTTTCGCGGCGGTGCCACAATATCTGGTCCATATCTCAGTTGAGCTCCTGTCCCTCACAGAACCGGACAAGCGGCTTTCCCATACATCCGGCTCCTCGGTTAATCATTCAGATAGCGGGCCTGCACGTTGTCCACTCCTCTAACGTGGTGGGACTGTGGAAT
>MAXP01000302.1 GCA_001751085.1 Desulfobacterales bacterium C00003060
TCGAAAGCGTGTTGATTCCGGAACCAGGTCACTGGACACTCTGCATATCGAGTCAGGCAGGCTGTGCAATGGGATGCAAGTTCTGTTTTACCGGTCGCGGCGGATTAGTGCGAAACCTTGAACCTTCGGAAATCATCAACCAGGTGTGTGCCGTAAGAGACGATCTTCAAGAGCCAAGCTCTCTAACCAACATCGTTTTCATGGGGATGGGTGAACCGCTTGCCAACTACGACGCAGTTGTTCAGGGCATCCGCACGATTACAGGCAACAATGGCCTCCAGTTTTCCACGCGCCGTGTTACCCTTTCTACAGCCGGGTTGGTCCCGAGAATGGATGATCTTGGAAGGGACGTTAAGGTGAACCTGGCCGTTTCACTGAATGCTGCAGATAACGATACTCGAAACAGGTTGATGCCTATCAACCGGGTTTATCCGGTTGAGATGCTCCTGTCTGCATGCCGCGCGTTTCCTCTCCCCTCCCGTCGGATGATCACATTTGAATATGTCCTGATTGCCGGGGTGAACGATGCTCCAGGGGATGCAGAGCGTTTGGCAAAGCTGTTGAGGCCTTTGCGGGCCAAGATCAATTTAATACCCTTCAATGCCTTTGAAGGGACAGAATTTGAGCGTCCTGAGGAAACTGCCATCCTGGCTTTTCAAAAGGTTCTATTGGATCGTCACTATACAGCCATTATTCGTCACAGCAAGGGGGGTGACATCTGTGCGGCCTGTGGGCAACTCCTGCCCTCGACGTGTAAGGGCTAACCTTTCCTTCTGCGTTTAGATTTTTACGTTGCCATGAGGCATGTTTGCGTTGGCCTTTTATTGCTGAGTCGGTTGTGTTATAAATAATTTCGGAATGTGGATTTCGGAATGTGGAATGCGGATTCAATAGTGAAACGAATAGGGAGCATCCTGTGTATGCCAGTTATAGCTTTTCAGAAAAATACTTGGTGATTTGCGGGATGAATGGTCCTGATAACCATGTGAACTTACGCTAAAATGATGTGCAGCTTAATTCCGCAATCCGCAATACTATAGATGGCAGAGGATTTGTCTGGAAGATACACGGTAGAAAGGAGTCGGTATGGAGATGTCCGGCGGGCAAAAGGGACAGCTCAACAACATTGAAAAGCCTGACAGCGTAGACCCTGGGGTGCTCCAGGTACTTGACTATGCCTACAAGATGCACAGGGATATTGAGATCAAGATTGAGCAGCCTGAGTTTACATCTCTTTGTCCCATATCAGGTCTTCCGGATTTTGGGTGTGTCCTGATTCGTTACAAACCAAACGACAAGATCGTTGAATTGAAATCCCTGAAATATTACCTGGTGCAGTATCGCAGTATCGGCGTCTTTTATGAGCATGTGGTAAATCAGATCCTGGACGATCTGGTTTCGTTGGTTCGCCCCATGTTTATGGAGGTGACCGGAACCTTTACACCACGGGGCGGAATAAGCACTACCGTGCGGGTGGAATACACAGACAAAGGAAAGTGATAAGTTTTTTAGGCATCCTTCACGACAAGTCAAAAGTAGTTTACACTTTGTTGGTCTTGAATTTTGGCAGTGAAATTTGAAATGTGAAATTAGGAAAGACACAAACATGTAGATGCGTTACCTAATTTCAAATTTCCAGTTTCGACATCGCCATTCAATTCGATAATACGCGCTTTTTCGAAAAAAGTGTAAACTGGTCAATGAAGGATGCCGTTTTTTATAAATTGAGAAGATCGGAGAGTGAACTAAAATCATGAGAATTATACGCAAAAAGGGTATAGTTATTCTTACCATCTGTTTCATGGCCATCTGTTTGGCAATGGGTTGCACCACTACCAAGAATATGACGGAAAACATCGTTCCCGGCGGGAAGGCTCTAAAGAAAAAAATAGCATTCCTGCCCACCGCGAGCAAAATGGGCAGCGGAGGCAAGGATCTACAGAAGTCTGCCAGGACCCACTTAGAGACGTATTTGAAGGACTTCTGTGATGACATCATCATCGTAGATTCTCTAAAAACCCGAGATCTACTTGAGAAGATACCCAGGCTTCCTTCCGGACAACTCGACAACCTGGCCCTTGTCAAACTTGGCAGAGTCCTTGGTCTCAACGCAGTACTGGAGGAGAGCATTTCCGAGATTGAATGTCTGGAGGACAAGCGTGGCATCTGGGGCTTTAGAAACCCCTGTTTGTTAGGGAAGCTTGGTGTACGAGTGAGTGCTTTGGACATTGCAACCGGAGCGATCCTTTTCGATGAGGTCGTCCGGGACGAGGTAACGGTCTCAGAGCATGACTGGCAGAGAATAAAGGAAAGAAGTGGATACGACAGAGAGATTGCAGAACAGCTTTTGACCAAAACCATGGACAGGATATGTCAAAGGGTCTGTGATTTGTTAGGCGATAGCCCATGGACAGGATATATCAGCTCTGTTTCAGAGAATACGTTTACCCTGACAGCGGGCGAGGACGTAGGGCTTGCCACAGGAGATGTATTGGAGGTGTTCGGAGCGAATGAGCCGATTGAAGGTCATGCTGGTCAATTCTACCTGGTTGCCAAGCCCAAGATCGGCGAACTCAGGGTTACAGGGGTTCTCAAGAACCACGCCGAGGCGATTGGAATCCTTGGAAGCGACCTTCAAAACAGCAGTTGCGTCAGGTTGAAACGGTAGGATCAAGATAGCATGATCCTGGTCCTACCACAGCTTTTCCGGATAAACTCCTGCCTGGACCAACTCATCCAGATGGCTGCTCACATCAGCCTTGTCATCCTGATACGTTACGCCTATCCAGCGGTCACTGCTTGTCAGGACGGTTACGACAGTCTGTTTCGTGCTGATGAGATGGTCAATTGCACTCGGCAACAGGAATTCGGCCTTGGGATCATCTATTTCTTCTTCCAGAAATCCCCGAAACATGCCGTGAAGATGGGAAAACAGGGAGGGGGTGAAGCCCCAAAAATTGAGAGACACCGCTTCGTCGGCGGTCAAGGGATAGGGCACCCCATGTTCGTCCTGATACTGTATTCCTTCAGGCGTCTTTTCGATGTTTGTGCGTTCAGTGACCGAAACAAGGTGACCATCAGGGCCGATCCGGCAGATTCCTCGTGATACCGAGCCGTGATAGGACAAGGTGTTTGGCAGCGAGAATCCTACCATGGCGTAATTCGGTATGTTCGTGATCGTATCCGCGTTACTCAAGAATCGTACCATTTCCCGATATGCTGTCCGGCCATAGAAGTCATCAGCATTGATTACGCAGAAAGGTTCGTCCACGACCGATTCGCATACGAGAACAGCGTGACCAGTTCCCCACGGTTTTTCCCGATTGGCAGGAATGCTGTAGCCTGGAGGCAGGGCGTCCAATTCCTGATACGCATATTCGCAGGGCACGTCTTTTTCATACCGTCCACCGATAAATTCCTTCAACACCGCTTCGATCTCTTTTCGGATCACAAAGACTACTTTGCCAAAACCAGCCTGCAACGCGTCGTAAACAGAATAATCCAGAATGATTTGTTGATGCGGTCCAACCGGATCAATCTGTTTCAGACCGCCGTATCGACTTCCAATCCCTGCTGCCATGATTACCAATGTCGGCATTTCTTATCTCTCCTTGAAAATAGGCCCGCACTGCATCCATCATATCGTGTCCGGTCTTCAAACGGACGATGGCTGCCCTGAAACGACTGCTGTGTGGAAGACCCTTGGTAAACCAGCAGAGACGGCTTCGCATGATGCGTACAGCCCGATCTTCTCCAAAATGGTTGACTGAATAGTCGATGTATCGAAGTGTCGCGTTAAGACGCTCGGAAGGCCCTGGTCGTCTATAAGGTCTCGATTGAATGAGATCAAGTGCCTGGGCAAAGATCCAGGGGTTTCCTATGGATGCCCTGCCTATCATCACACCGTCACACCCGGTTTCCTGTTGCATTTTGAGCACATCTTCCGGCTGCTGAATGTCGCCATTGCCGATAACGGGTATTGCTACTGATTCTTTGAGCCGGGCGATAAGAGACCAGTCTGCCTTGCCGCTAAACCCTTGAACGGCGGTCCTGGGATGGATGGCTACCGCATCAACGCCGCAGTATTCGGCAATACGCGCTGCTTTTACGGCTTGCTGTCCTGAAGGCTCCCAACCGGTCCTCATTTTGACAGTCAAGGGAAGGTCGACCGCACTGCGGATTGCTTTCAGAACCGCCTCCAGCCTGTCCGGCTCACGCATCAGGGCTGCACCAGACCCCTGTCTGATTATCTTGCGGACCGAACACCCCAGGTTAATATCAAGAAGATCGGCACCCACGCTTTCCACTATCTGAGCTGCCTCTTTCATGACGTCCGGATCTGCCCCGAATATCTGGGCCGATAGGGGCCGCTCACACGGATGGCTGATCAGGAACTCTGAGGTTTTCTTTGATCCATGTACAAGACCGTTTGCGCTCACCATCTCAGTAACGACTAAGGCACACCCGGCTTCTTTGGCCAAACGTCGAAAAGGCAGTTGGGTGATCCCGGCCATAGGTGCAAGAATAAGTGGATTGTTTAAGGCCAAATCGCCGATTTTCATGAACACTAAGCCCTTGTTGTTCCCAAAGCCATCATCATCTGGTAAGGATATTTCAGATTTTCCTGTTCGTCAACTTGCAAGACCCTTTTTGTGGTCAGTGCAGGTTGTGCCGAGCGGGTTCTACGTACGATCATTTACATTTTGCGGAAAACAAGATATTGGAGTCTGCAGTTTGCTTACAAGAGAAAGGATGTAACTCTTCTCAAAAAGTGGATGGTCACAAAATATGATTTACCCATACTTATTGAGAAGATACGAAAGGATGATGGAAAGACGTCAGTGGAAAAGAAAATGAAATCGGGACAGACCCAGGGAGTGGTTGGCGCGGTTATGGTTGTGGGGGGAGGCATTGCCGGGATGCAATCCGCCCTGGACCTTGCTTCCATGGGCTTCTATGTGTACTTGGTTGAAGCATCACCTGCCATTGGCGGGGCTATGGCTCAACTGGACAAGACCTTTCCCACCAATGAGTGTGCCATGTGAATTATCTCTCCCAAGCTGGTCGAGGTCGGCCGGCACAACAACATCGAGCTGCTGACGCTTTCTGAAGTGCAAGGTGTATCCGGGGAGGCGGGAGACTTTGAAGTCACTGTATTCCAGTCTCCACGTTACATTGATATGAATTTGTGCATAGCCTGTGGTGCCTGTGCGGAAAAATGCCCCAAGCGAGTTTCTGATTCATACAATGCCGGGCTGTGCAAGCGAAAGGCCGCCTACCTGCCTTATCCCCAGGCTGTCCCCCTAAAGTACGTGATTGATCCGAAGCACTGCATCTATTTCCAAAAAGGGGGAAGGTGCAAGGCGTGCCAGAAACTTTGCCCCACGGGTGCGGTGAACCTGGAGGACAAGCCGAGGGTCCGCAAGGTCCGGGTGGGCGCAATGATCCTGTCTACGGGGTTTGCTCCCTACGATCCTGTCAACCGCGACACGTTTTCTTACACCTGCTGTCCCAATGTGGTGACCAGCCTGGAATTCGAACGGATACTGAGTTCATGCGGCCCATATCAGGGACATGTGGTGAGGCCTTCTGATCAAAAGGAACCAGAAAAGATCGCCTGGCTCCAATGTGTGGGCTCCCGAGACAGCCACCGAACTGCCAATTCTTACTGTTCAACGGTGTGCTGTACCTATGCCATAAAGCAGGCCCTTATTGCAAAGGAACACAGCACTGACCCTCTGGATGCGGCGATATTCTATATAGATATTCGCACCCAGGGCAAAGGCTTTGAAAAGTATTACACTCGGGCCAGGGATGAAGCAGGGGTGAGGTTTGTAAGGTCAAAGATTGCGGGCGTCACACCTTCGGATGAGACAGAAAATCTCATGGTTCGATACACAGATATGCAGGGAAGGCGGGTTGAGGAAGAGTTTGATATGGTGGTCCTGTCTGTGGGGCTGAACGTGCACAAAGATACGATTCCGCTGGCCCGAAAACTTGGTATAGAGCTTGACCAGTACAATTTTGCAGCCACCAGCAGCTTCAGGCCGGTGGAGACATCACGGCCCGGCATGTACGTTTGTGGCTCTTTTCAGGGGCCCAAGGATATCCCGTATTCGGTGATGCAGGCCGGTGCTGCAGCCTGTGCGGCCGGGATCAGGCTTGCCAAGGCGCGAAGCACCCTGGTGCGAGAAAAACCACGGGTCACTGAACGTGTTGTTGCGGGGGAGCCCCCGCGCGTAGGTGTGTTTGTGTGCAACTGCGGTGTGAACATCGGCGGGGTTGTGCGGGTTCCTGAGGTGGCGGCATATGCGAAGACCTTGCACTCCGTGGCTTA
>MAXP01000303.1:0-252 GCA_001751085.1 Desulfobacterales bacterium C00003060
ATACCGCGGGAGGGAACCAGGCAGCAGGGGAAGGGTAAAGGCTGCCACATCCAGCAGCGCCTTTTTTGGCTCCCCAACGCTCAGCCCCCCTAATGCATATCCATCAAAGCCGATCCCTGTGAGCGCCTCTACACCCTGGGCCCGAAGGTCATGAAACATGCCACCCTGAACAATGCCAAAGAGAGCCCGGTCATCTGCGTTGCAGCTCTGCTTGCAGCGTCTTGCCCAGTCAATGCTCAGTTCAGAAGATCT
>MAXP01000303.1:327-578 GCA_001751085.1 Desulfobacterales bacterium C00003060
GCTGAAAACCTGATAACCGCCACTGTCGGTCAGAACAGGTCTATCCCAATGCATAAACCGGTGGAGCCCGCCAAGGGTGCCTATTACGTCATGACCTGGCCGAAGGTACAGGTGATATGTGTTGGCCAATATGATCTGGACACCCATTCCGCAAAGATCTTCAGGCGTAAGGGATTTGATTGTCGCCTTGGTCCCCACCGGGATAAAAACCGGTGTCTCGATACAACCGTGAGGGGTGTGTATCTTTCCAA
>MAXP01000303.1:662-3604 GCA_001751085.1 Desulfobacterales bacterium C00003060
GGAAGGTGAAAATTGGTAATCAAGGCATCAATGACTCTAAACCTAAACCCGGAATGAATAAAAAGGTCACACTCCCCGGACCCAGCCAAAACACGGCCACCTGGATCCGATGCAAACTCCAGGACGCGAACTGCGGTCGTACCCACCGCGATGATCCGTCTGCCCTCATCCCTGGCCTTGTTGATGGCCTTTGCAGCCGATAGCGTAAGGTCATACACCTCAGGGTGCATTCGATGCTTCCTGATATCCATGACCCGCACCGGCAGAAAGGTACCGTACCCTACGTGGAGTGTGATCGGAACGATCTCCACCCCCTTTTCCGCGAGATCATTGAGAAGTTCACGTGAGAAATGCAGCCCCGCAGTTGGGGCTGCCACAGCCCCCCTTTTTTTTGCATATACCGTCTGGTAACACGCTTGATCGTCACAGGGTGAAGGCTTTGTCTTATCCCTCTTAATATAGGGCGGAAGCGGAACAAGACCGATCTTGTTCAGCAGTGTGTCAAAATCTCCCTTGAATCGAAATTCCAGCTTGCAGAGCCCATTAGCCCTCCCAAGGACAACTGCCTGAAGGCCTTCATTAAAATGGAATTTTGATCCTATACCTGGACGCTTGGATGTCTTGACCAAACATTCACAAGTAAGGTGTCCCCTATCTTGTGATCCCGCAGATTGGCCGGGGTTGTCAAGAAGCAGGACCTCGACCCTTCCTCCGGTCTCTTTTGAACCTATCAGGCGGGCCGGGATCACGCTTGTGTCGTTTACGACCAAAACGTCTCCTGGGCAAAGCAACCGGGCAATATCTGAAAAGCGGTAGTGGGATATTCCGCGGGATTTTTTTTCCAGGACCATCAGCCTTGATTCATCACGGCGGGAGGCAGGCGCCTGGGCAATGATCTCGGGCGGAAGGCTATAATTGTAATCGTTTAACAAATGCATGTTTCTGCTTCATGATCTTCCCAAATAGATCAGGCCAAGTCCTGCTATCATAAGGAGGAATCCGATAAGCCTGAGATTCGAGTCAGGCATTTCAAGAAGCTTTTGGATCCAAACCTTTATATTGGACGGTGATACAAAGTAAGGGAGGCCCTCCACGATCATTACCATGCCCACCACGCAAAGAAAGTAGTCCACGTTACTCCTATAGTACGTACTCTTCTCGATAACCTGAGCCGGCGGACTCCGTTTCAGCACTTTTCGCCGAACTTCTTTAGAAAAAATTACTATAGTATTTCTCAAGCTCCTTTGTCAAAAGGAAATCGTGCCGGCGCAGGGTATCCTTCATTTGCCGGTTCACGCTTGACCTGTTTTGAAAGATGCCCCAGCGTAGTTTGCCTTTTCATGTGATATCTGGTAAAAGCTTCAACAGTTTCTTAACCGCACAGGTACAAAGACCTCACTTCTTTGACCGGCCAACGGGCCCACCGGCTTAACCGGCCAACGGGCCAACCAGATATTTACATAAGAGGTTTCTCGGATGAACTACGAAGCTGTCATCGGTCTTGAGGTCCATGCCCAGCTCGTGACAAAAAGCAAGATCTTTTGCGGTTGTTCCACTGAGTTCGGCGCATCACCCAATAGCCATACTTGCCCGGTTTGCCTTGGTATGCCGGGTGTGCTCCCGGTCCTTAACCGCAGGGTGGTGGAGTATGCCATTCGCATGGGCCTGGCTACGAAATGCGCAATTGCACGTGAAAGCCGCTTTGCTCGCAAGAACTACTTCTACCCTGATCTGCCTAAGGGGTACCAGATATCCCAGTACGAACTGCCCATTGCAGAACACGGACATGTCTTTGTCGAGGTCAACGCAAAGAGAAGCCGCATCGGTATAACCCGAATCCATATGGAAGAGGATGCCGGAAAGCTCATCCATGATCCCTATCGAGCGGAAAGCACGGTCGATTTCAACCGAAGCGGGGTCCCCCTCATCGAGATCGTGAGCGAACCAGACATTCGCAGCCCGGAAGAGGCCGGGGCCTATCTCCGACAGTTGCGGGCCATCGTCCGATATCTCGAAATATGTGACGGCAACATGGAAGAAGGAAGCTTCAGGTGTGACGCCAATGCCTCTGTGCGCCTTGCGGGGTCGGAAACCTTTGGAACGCGCACGGAGATCAAGAATATGAACTCCTTTAGACACGTGGAAAACGCCTTGGCCCATGAGATCGAGCGTCAAGAGGCGCTCATTGAAGACGGCAGAGATGTGGTGCAGGAGACCCGTCTTTGGGACCCGGCCAAGGGGGTGACTGTCTCCATGCGTGGCAAGGAAGAAGCCCATGACTACCGTTATTTTCCCGACCCGGACTTGGTTCCCCTTGTCATTGACAAAACATGGGTTGAGGAAATCCGCAGCACTCTCCCGGAACTGCCTGTTCAAAAGAAGGCCCGCTTCACCAAGGAGTATGGCCTGCCGTCTTGTGACGCACAGATCATGACAGGCTCTCGCCCCCTGGCAGATTACTTTGAGACCTGCGTAAAATACTTTTCAGAACCAAAAATCGTTAGCAACTGGGTCATGGGCAGCGTCTTGGCCGTGTTGAAGTCAGAGAACAAGACCATTGAGGAGTTTCCTGTCCCTCCTGAGCGATTGGCTGAGTTGTTACGGGTAATTGATTCCGGGGTTATTAGCGGCAAGATCGCCAAAACCGTGTTTGGTGAAATGGTGTCAAGCGGCAATGCACCAGAGACGATCATACAAAGAAAGGGCCTTGTGCAAATCACTGATCCCGATGCTATTGCCGAAGTCGTCAAACAGGTGCTGGCTGACAACGCAAAAGAGGTTTCAGATTACAAGGCGGGCAAGACCAAGTTGTTTGGATTTTTTGTGGGCCAGGTGATGAAGGCAACCCGCGGTAAGGCGAACCCAAAGAAGGTCAATGAAATCCTGAAAGCAATGTTGTAGTATTTCCGAAACCAACACCCGGAATTATTCCACCTGTGGGG
>MAXP01000304.1 GCA_001751085.1 Desulfobacterales bacterium C00003060
CAGTGATTGCATATGATATAGATTTGAAGATAATGTTTTTGGGGTACAGTCAAGGCTCAGTAAGACCTAACTTTGTTGTTGGTAGTGGAAGGCTCAAAGCTGAAAGCTCAAAGCAGCAGAATCATGGTTTTTCTTTGAGCCTTGAGCTTTCAGCTTGCTTGGAACCCGTAACCCGCTGTTTTTCGCTACGAGGCTATGTTGAACCCCAAAATCTTTTTCTTAAGGACTATATTGATGGTGTAATTTTATATGCCGATTTTATATGGCCTTGCAACAGTATAGTAGACAGAATGGTCAAAAGGAATACTTGAGAGAATCTGTCTGTTATCATATTTAATGACTCTGCCTAGTGCGAGGGTTCTTCTTGCTTTGGGAAAAATCCCCCTCAATCCCCCTTTTTCAAAGGGGGAAGCTGTTGGAATGCCCAAGCTTATTGATAAGTTACATCTACACGAAATGGAGATATATTTACCATGGCAAGGGTACGAAGTCAAAGGGAAGCCCCTTCCGAAGCAATAGCAGAATTCTGGGACAGGTATATGTAAAATGAACGGGCAAGGTGAACTGGGTCGGGCCAAGCTAACTGGTTGATATCCCATTATAAAGAATCAATATAGGGCCAGGATTTGGCCCTATATTGGCCTTTTTGGGGGCAAAAAGAGCCGCATTGGCCTCGGCTCTGCTGCTTGCCGCAAGCATAGTGAGTTGCGTGAGCCTTGTAGCCGTCTTTTGGTATATTGGTTAACTCCTATAGCTTTTCAGAGAAATACTTGCAAATTTGCGGGATGAATGGTTCTGATAACCATGTGAAATTACACTAAAATGATGTGCAACTTGACTCCGCAATCCGAAATCCGAAATCCGAAATACTATAACTATCGTCTTGCCTTATCGTTCGAACGAAGTGGGGAGGGCATCAAAGCGATCAAACGCTATGAAGCAACTGGGGGCTTTACCCCATTTCTATTTCCTCAATCACAGAGCGAAGCTTGGTTATTGTCTTTCCGTAATCCGAGCTGCCAAAGATGGCTGAGCCTGCCACAAATACGTCCGCACCTGCCTCGGCCACAGACCTGATGGTCTTCTGGTTCACGCCGCCGTCAACCTCTATGAGCACGTTCGGATTTCTTGAAAGAGTCATGGACTTGAGGTCTCTTAACTTTTGAAGGGTCTGTGGAATGAAGGCTTGCCCCCCGAAACCAGGGTTTACACTCATCACTACGACGACGTCCACATCCTCCAAGATCCATTCAATTGCTGAGAGAGGGGTCCCTGGATTAAGTGCTACCCCAGCTTTTACATCCAAGGCCTTGATAGCCTGAATGGTCCTGTGCAGATGCACACATGCCTCCACCTGGACAGTCAGAAGGGCACTTCCTGCCCTTGCAAAGTCCTCCAGGTACTGGTTCGGATCCTCTATCATAAGGTGTACATCAAGCGGCAGCTCAGTAGCTCGTTTTACCGCTTCAACCACCAGGGGACCAATCGTGATATTCGGCACAAAATGCCCATCCATCACATCCACATGGAGCCAATCGGCCCCCGCTGCCTCAACGGCCTTAACCTCTTCACCCAACTTCGAAAAATCCGCAGATAATATGGATGGCGCTATGAGTTTCATTTTTCCCTCCTTTGTGTATCAGTAATACTCAACCGCTTCCTCTCCTCCTGAGATTGTATCATATGCAATCACTGAATTCTTAGTTCGCTTCGCCCACAATTGCAATAAGGGAATATTGGGTTTCATTAGGTTGATAAACAACCTGATTCATGAGATGAATAGTCAGCAGGCAAAAGCATTAACCGTGCAAAACGTCTCGGAAATTCTTCAATGAATTGAAATCACTGTGCTTTTAATGGCATCCCCTTGATGCACTTCTCGTGGACTTGTGGGATAGAACATCAAGGCTCATACCCAGTATTCCATCATTCCGGTTGTGAGCGAAAAAAAACCAGCTCGCACGTTTGGACATACAGACTTCGTCAAATTGTTGATTCATGGTTATTGAGGATAAGTCATGAATGACCCCAAAAAAAGGACTCAACCAGGTCCAGGTACTAAGAAAACCAAAAGTGCCCATGAATCCGGTGCATCCAAGAAACCGAGAAAACTATTCGACCAAATCATTTTTCGCGACTGGTGTAAATCGTGCGGGATCTGCAGTGCATTCTGTCCAGAGAATGTCATCGGTCGCGACCAAAGCGGGGCACCGATGATTGAATGTCCCGACAACTGCATCGGTTGTCGGTTTTGCGAACTACACTGTCCCGACTTCGCTATCACCATCAAAGAACGCCATACTGCGCCGGGGAGGAATCGATCATGAGCGCTAAGCAGTCAAAGAAGATGCGCCTTTTACAAGGAAATGAAGCGATTGTGGAAGGTGCCCTGGCTGCAGGCTGTCGCTTTTTTGCGGGTTATCCGATCACGCCTGCCTCGGAGATCAGCGAGATGTTGTCCCTCCGGTTACCACAGGTTGATGGGACTTTTATCCAGATGGAAGATGAAATCGCCAGCATGGGCGCCATCATCGGGGCCTCACTGACTGGAGTAAAGAGTATGACAGCAACAAGCGGCCCTGGTTTTTCCCTGATGCAGGAAAACCTGGGTTTTGCCTGTATCGCAGAGGTTCCTTGTGTTGTCGTGAATGTGATGCGTGGCGGCCCCAGTACAGGCCTGCCGACCAGTCCCGCACAGGGTGATGTAATGCAAGCCAGGTGGGGGACTCACGGGGATCATCCCATTATCGTTCTGTCAGTGTCTACGGTTCGCGACTGTTTTGATCTTACGGTTCAGGCGTTTAATCTATCAGAAAAATATCGTGTTCCCGTCATCATCCTCTCGGATGGGGCAGTGGCTCACACCCGTGAGAGTGTGACATTGCCTTCTCCCGATGAGATTCAGGTTATTGACCGAATTCGTCCAAGCATGCCGCCTGAATGGTACATCCCTTATGAAGATAATAGTGGAGGCGTCCCTCCAATGGCGGTTTTTGGAGAAGGATACCGTTATCACGTGACAGGACTTGTTCATGATGAACGCGGTTTCCCCACGCACCGTTCTGATGACATCCAGGCGTCCACAAACAGGCTGTTTAGGAAGATCACCCGGGGCTTCCACGAGATTCAAATGACAAAATCCTTTATGATGGATGATGCCGAGGTTGCTGTGATTGCTTACGGTTCAGTGGCCCGGTCTGCCTGTCGAGCCGTCATTGATACCCGTGAAAAGGGTATCAATGCAGGAATGTTGCAATTGATCACTCTATTCCCTTTTCCCCGAGATGTCGTGGAGAGCGTGTTAAGGCAGTGCCGGGCCGTATTGGTGCCTGAGATGAACATAGGTCAGATCAGTCGCGAGGTGAAAAGGGTGAATCAAACCGCTTCCAAGGTAGAAAAGCATAACCGAATTGACGGCCAGTTAATCACGCCCGACGAAATCGTTCGACGGCTCATGAAGATTTGATTTTCCAGAAATTATTGGCATCCTTCACGACAAGTCAAAAGTAGTTTACACTTTGTTGATCTTGTATTTTGGCAGTGAAATTTGAAACTTGAAATTTGAAATTGGGAAAAACACAAAGATGTAGATGCGTTACCTAATTTCAAATTTCGAATTTCCAGTTTGGACATCGCCATTCGATTCGATAATACACGCTTTTTCGAAAAAAGTGTAAACTGGTCAATGAAGGATGCCAAATTATTCATACAATGGAGTGGACAATGCCGGAGGAAGTGACGAAGCTGATTCATAAGTATTTGCGGCACGACAAGAAGTTTCCACACGTTTGGTGCCCTGGATGCGGTAACGGGATCGTCCTGGGGGCTCTGATCCGGGCCATTGATCGTCTGGGTTTGGCAAAAGACGAAATCGTGCTGGCTTCCGGGATCGGCTGTGCAGGGCGTATGCCGGTATACGTTGACTTCAACACCTTGCACACAACGCATGGACGCGCCTTGACCTTCGCCACCGGGATCAAGCTGGCAAAGCCCTCTCTGACTGTCATAATCGTTATGGGTGATGGGGACGCGACCGCCATTGGTGGCAATCATTTCATACATGCTGCCAGGCGGAATCTGAACCTCACCGCCATTATTATCAACAATCAGATCTATGGCATGACAGGAGGGCAGCATTCCCCGACAACGCCCTACGGGTGTAATACCACAACCTCTCCTTACGGCCACATTGAACAGGCCTTTTCCATTGCGGAGTTGGCGGTTGCGGCAGGAGCCGCTTTTGTGGCCAGGGGCACTGTGTATCATGCACAGCTCCTGGAAGGTCTACTTGAAAAGGGCATACAGAAAAGTGGTTTCAGTGTGGTGGAGGTGATGTCCAACTGCCATATCCAATTTGGACGGCGAAATAAGATGGGGGATCCAGTGACGATGATCAAATGGTTGAAACATCACGCGGTGACAATAGAAAAAGCCGGCAAAATGACTCATGATTCTATGAAGGATAAGTTCACCATAGGTATTTTGGCTGATGTGGAAAAACCGGTTTATACAGAGGAATATCAAAAAATTCGTGAAGAGGCCAAGAGGTCTGCGAAGGAACCAAAACGATGAAGGGGGACCGTTACGAAATTCGATTCAGCGGGACAGGGGGACAGGGAATCATATTGGCCGCTTTCGTGTTGGCGGAGGCAGTAGGGGTTTACGAAGGGAAGCATGTATGTCAAACTCAGAGCTATGGCCCTGAAGCAAGAGGTGGAATAAGCAAAGCCGAGGTGGTCATAAGTGAAAGGGTCATTGATTATCCCAGGGCCATGAAACCGGATCTGCTTCTGGCCATGAATCAGGCCTCTTGCGACACCTATTTTCCGGATCTCAAGCCTGAAGGATTGCTGGTGGTTGATTCCAGCCTGGTCAATCAGGTTCCAACAAGCCGAGTGGTTGGTATTCCGTTCATACAAATCGCTCAAAAGGAAGTGGGTAAAAAGCTTGTAGCCAATATGGTTGCCCTGGGTGCCATTTGTAACATTACGCAAGTTGTATCATTGAAAAATCTGGAAGCAGCATTAGTGGCAAGGGTGCCAAGGGGGACGGAGAAAATGAATCGCAAAGCCCTTCATGCCGGCATCCAAGCGACCAAAAGCGTCGACCTGAACGCTTTACCTCGCTCTGTCACCCCGGAAGAGGAAGTATTCTGAACAATCCCTTCCTGGATTGAGATTCCCTCACTGCGTACGTGCGACGAACTATTCATGGAAAAAAATCAAACCAACGGGGAAAACATAAAACCCGTGA
>MAXP01000305.1 GCA_001751085.1 Desulfobacterales bacterium C00003060
GAGTATCCTGGAGACCATAAAGCGGCATAGTTTATTAGGCATATATTTTGAGTCAGAGGATTTTTGCCATATTTCGTTTTCTGGAACAGCCTTGCGAAAGATGTTAAAAGATAGGCATCCTTCATTCACCAGTTTACACTTTTTTCGAAAAAGCGCATATTATCGAATTGAATGCCGATGTCGAAACTGGAAATTCGAAATTCGAAATTAGGTAACACATTTACATCTTTGTGTTTTTCCCAATTTCCAGTTTCAAATTTCAAATTTCAAATTTCACTGCCAAAATACAAGATCAACAAAGTGTAAACTACTTTTGACTTGTCGCGAAGGATGCCAACAATCAATATCTAAATCCCGGTATGCCCAAATCCGCCTTCATTCCGCCTTGTTTCTTGCAGGGCATCCACAACTTCCAGTTCCGCTTGATAGACTCTCTGAATGACCATCTGGGCGACCCTGTCACCACGGTGGATGGTATATGGTCTTTCCCCTAAATTGATGAGCGCAACCTTTATCTCACCCCTGTAGTCGGCATCAATGGTTCCCGGAGCGTTAATGATACCGATGCCGTGCCTACAAGCAAGGCCACTTCGAGGACGAATCTGTGCCTCAAAACCTGGAGGAAGAGCTATGGCAATTCCTGTGGGAATCATGGTTATGGAACCCACATGAAGCGTCACATCCTCTTTGATAGCTGCACAAAGGTCCATCCCGGAGCATTGGGATGTCATGTAACGGGGGAGAGGGATATCTGAATCGTATTCAGGGTTAAGGCGATGAATCTTGATCTTGAGCTCACTCATTTACAAACTCAATATCTCGTCGTAAGACTCCTTCTTGTCGATCGGCCCAAGGAGGACGAGAGACACGGCCTTGTCTTGGAAAATGTCGTTTGCCAGCCCCAACATGTCTTCGGCCGTAACCTTCTCGATATTGTCTTCCAACTCTTGCAATGGAATATGACGGCCAAAATTAATCTCGTTCTGAGCAAGGCGAGTCATCTGGTTACCAGTGCTTTCAGCAGCAAGATACAGTCCACCTTTCAAGTGTTCTTTAGCGTTCCTAATGTCAGAATCATCTACCGGTTGTTCTTTGAGCCGTTTCATCTCATTGACGATGAGTCGAAGAGCCTCTTGAGTATTCGAGTTGTCCACTCCCACGTATACGCCGAAAAGCCCGGTATCGGAATACGATGAGACAAAGGAGTAGATTGCATAAGCGAGGCCCCGACGTTCCCGAATTTCCTGAAATAGTCGGGAACTCATGTTGCCTCCAAGGACAACATTCATAAGGATACAGGCATGACGCCGAGGATCCGTGGCGGAGATCGCCTTGGTGCCGAGACAGATATGGACCTGCTCCAGATTCTTGGGATGAGCTGTCGCCATCCAATCCATTGTTGGTTTGATGCGCTCAGGGAAGTCATTCCCTTTCCGAACCGTTTCAAAGGCCCGAGCTATGGATTCAACAAACGATACATGCTCCAGGTTTCCGGCTGCCGAAATTACGATCCGTTCAGGTTGGTACGCCCGGTTGAAATATTCCATTATGGTATTGGAATCGAAGCTCATCACAGTCTCAGGAGGACCGAGTATCGAACGTCCTAACGGATGCCCTCCCCAAACAGCTTGGGACAACAGGACATGGACGTACTCATCAGGTGTGTCTTCCAACATTTTTATTTCCTGAAGAACCACCCGGCGTTCTCGTTCAATTTCACCAGGATCAAAGACAGAGTTCAAAAAAACGTCCGACAGGAGGTCCACCATCGTATCCACATGGGTGTCCATGACCTTGGCATAATAACATGTGTTCTCCTTGCTGGTAAAGGCGTTGCATTGACCGCCTATGGCATCAAACTCTTTGGCAATTTGAAGGGCGGTTCGTCTTTCCGTCCCTTTGAAGATCATATGCTCGATGAAGTGTGAAAGTCCTCCCTCTTCAGCCTTTTCATCACGCGCGCCTACGTTGACCCACACACCCATTGCGACCGAACGAGCCTGCGGTACCTGCAAGGTAACGATTCGAATACCATTGTCAAGGACCGTTTTGCTAAACTCATTCTGCATCTTTTTGGTCCTCCATTACAGCCTTTCGACTGAGGCGGATCTTGCCGGCACGATCCACTTCCAGGACCTTTACCCTGACCTTGTCGCCTTCCTTCAGAATATCAGTCACCTTA
The DNA here is from genome assembly GCA_001751085.1 of Desulfobacterales bacterium C00003060. Lineage (GTDB taxonomy): Bacteria > Desulfobacterota > Desulfobacteria > Desulfobacterales. Next base: position 2,183 of record MAXP01000305.1, read on the forward strand.
TTGACGCGCTTTGAATCGAGCTGGGAGATGTGTACGAGCCCGTCGGTTCCCGGAAAGATCTCCACAAAAGCACCAAAATCCATGATCTTCCGAACAGTTCCCATATATATGGCCCCAACCTCAGCCTCTTGAACAATATCCCGGATTAACTCGATGCCCTTTGTCCCTGATTCTGTGTCAACACTAAGGACCTTGACAAGACCGGAATCATCTATATCGATCTTGGTGCCGGTTTCCGCCTGAATGGCCCGGATCACCTTGCCCCCAGGGCCGATGATATCCCTTATCTTGTCGGGATTGATGTGTATGGAAAAAATCTTGGGCGCATAAGGCGACATCTCAGGTTTGGGTTCTTTGATCGTCTCTTCCATCTTGTCCAAAATAAAAAGGCGGCCCTTCCGTGCTTGATCGAGAGCCTCCTGCATGATTTGCTTGGATAGCCCTTCTATCTTGATATCCATCTGAAGGGAGGTAATCCCCTCACGTGTACCAGCCACTTTGAAATCCATATCCCCCATGTGGTCTTCATCGCCCAGGATGTCAGACAGTATCAGAACCTCATCTCCTTCCTTTACGAGCCCCATTGCAATGCCTGCCACGGAAGCGCTGATTGGAACACCTGCATCCATCAGGGCAAGGCTGCTGGCACACACTGTGGCCATAGAAGAAGAACCGTTTGATTCCAGGATCTCCGATACGATGCGGATCGTGTACTCAAACTTATCCCGGTCCGGCAATACTTTTTCCACGGCACGAGTGGAAAGCCCGCCGTGTCCGATTTCCCGCCGGCCTGGGCTCATGAATCGTCTTGCTTCTCCGACCGAGAAGGGAAGAAAGTTGTAATGAAGCATGAAGGGAATGAAGACGTCCCCCTCTAAGGTTTCCATCCGTTGCTCATCACCGGTGGAACCAAGGGTCACAACACCAAGGGCCTGGGTTTCTCCACGCGTAAAAAGGGCTGAGCCATGGGTCCTGGGTAAAACTTCAATTTCACATGCGATTGGACGAACCTCATCAAACTTACGGCCATCTATGCGACGGCCTTCTGTGATAGCAAGATTCCGGATAATGCGGCGCTCAAGGGCATGAAAGACCTCATTAATCTGTTGCTCGCAACCGGCATAGCGATCTCCCATGGTGGCCACTGCATTGGCTTTGACGCCCTTCAGTGCATTGTGGCGTTTGAGTTTCTCAGGGACAAACATGGCCTTCTTGATCCCCTCTGCAGTTAAGTCTTCCACCTCTTTGGCCAAGGTCGCGTCCATTTCACTTACAGGGACAGGACGCTTTGGCCGGCCCGCAGCCCCCTTGAGTCTTTCCTGTAGGTCAATAATCGGTTGTAAGGCTCTGTGACCAAAAAAGATTGCTTCCAGTATATCCTCCTCTTTGATAAAATAGCCTCCTCCCTCTACCATGACCACAGCGTCTCTGCTCCCGGCAACAATCAGGTTCATATCGCTTTTTGCAAGATCCTCACTTGTCGGACTAACCCTAAGATCACCATTGATGCGACCTACCCGCACGCAGGCAATCGGCCCTGCAAAGGGAATGTCAGATATCTCCAGGGCTGCCGAGGCGCCTATGACGGCTAACATATCAGGATCATTTTCTTTGTCCGCAGAAAGCACCGTTGCGATGACCTGTGTCTCATACCTGTAGTTCTTTGGAAAAAGAGGCCTGATGGGCCGATCTATGATCCGTGCAGTGAGGGTTGCCTTTTCGCCTGGTCGCCCGATCTCTCTACGAAAGTAGTTGCCCGGTATCTTGCCGGCTGCATATCCTTTTTCCTGATATTCGACAGTCAAAGGGACAAAATCTATCCCTTCTCTGATTTCATCCGTGGAAACAGCGGTTACTAAAACTATAGTCTCGCCGTACCGGACAAGGACAGCTCCGTTGGCCTGTCGTGCAACCTTTCCTGTTTCTATGCACAGAGTGCGATCACCCACCATTCCCTCAAAAGACATTTCCATTCTTGTTCCCCTCGCGATTCATTATTCGAAAACCGCTGTTCGTTATTCGTTCGTCTAATTACACAGTTCACAACGAGCTTTACTTCATCTCCCGTTACACAATCATACAACCTCCGACCCACGAAACTATTTTCGGATACCCAATGCTTGAATAAGCGTCCGGTAGCGCCTAATGTCCTTGCCCTTCAGGTAGTTTAACAACCTGCGGCGCTGGCCGACCATCTTCAACAAGCCCCTTCTTGAATGATGGTCTTTACGGTGGATCTTGAAATGTTCGTTTAGCTGGGTGATACGCTCGGTCAGAAGGGCTATCTGCACCTCCGGCGACCCCGTATCTGTTTCATGAAATCTGAACCGATCAATCAATACCTGTTTTTCCTCCACTGCTAAAGCCACTTTCAAAGACCTCCTCTTTTCGTTATTCGTGAATCGTTATTCGTTTTAGTGGCCAGTGCCTACCCCACGGGGGTGTTTTCGTTGCACGATTTCCGATTCACGATTACACGAGTCACGACCTGAAAATACACAAACGTATGGATACACGCCATTTTTTCTTGTTGAACTCAAGACTGCAACGAGGTCGCCCCGGGTATCGGCCACCTTTATCCATGGACAAGTCGGCTGAGGGCCCGGAGCCACAACTTCTTCCAAGGTCGCTGGATGACCATGTTGTATCTTCTCAACAAATTGGCTGTCGGCTGTAATGACCGGCATTCCCCTCAGTGCATCGTTCATNNNGACATAGCTTCGTCCAAACCAAATCCGCCGCTTTCGGTTCGACAAAGACCGGTTAAGTGCGCGCCACACCCTAAGGATTCTCCCATATCATCGCACAGCGTGCGAACATAGGTTCCCGCGCTGCAACATACCCGAAAACGGACATCGGGCGGGGTGATGTCAAGCATTTCAAGCTCATATATGGAAATAGGTCTGGGCGGCTTTTGCACGAAAGTCCCGCGCCGGGCCAATTTGTAAAGTGGCACTCCGTTGTGCTTGAGTGCGGAATACGCAGGGGGGGTCTGGTATTCCGCTTCCAAGAAGTCACGGAAGACCCTGCGTATGTCATGATCTGTGACTCTCAACTCTGGATCCTCAGAAACAACCCGGCCAGTGAGGTCCTGAGTATCGGTTCGAATCCCAAGCCTCATAACGCCTTCATATCGTTTTTTTCCATACATAAGGAACTGTGCAAGGCGCGTGGCCCTATTTATACAGCAGACGAGTACGCCGGTAGCAAATGGGTCAAGGGTGCCAGTGTGGCCGACCTTCTTGACTTTCAAAATCCGTTTTACTTGCGCAACCACCTGGGCAGATGTCATATCCGGCGGTTTGTCTATAACGATGACCCCGTTCATCTACCCTTTTCCGTTTCCATGGCCCATTGACTTTAAGACTGTGTCTATCCTTGCCGCACGTTCAAAAGCCTCGTCATAAACAAATTGGAGTTCCGGCATGTATTTGAGTTCGAGTCGACGACTTAGCTTCCGCCTCAAATACCTTGAAGCGCTCTTGAAGCCGGCAATGGCACCTGCCTTGCGTTTTTCCCCATCGGCAACGCTGAAATAGATCCTTGCCGAACGGAGATCATCGGTCATGTTCACACGTATGATGGTGACAGAATCCAAACGTGGGTCCATAATGTCTTTAAGCAGAAGATCAGATAACTCTTTTTGTACCTGGCCCCCTACTCTGTAGGCTCGCTTGAACCGGATCAAAGACTGATAATCTCCATGTCGGAATCAATGATTTCCGCCACTTGCATGGATTCAACAAAATTTAGGATCTTGTCTAATCTTGAATTGATCCACCGGCGGTCATTTCCTACAAAAGCTATGCCGATTTCCGCACGCTGGCAGGTGTCATTGGCGCCAACCTCTGCCACAGACGCATTGAAGGTGTTCTGAAGACGGGTGACAACACGCTTCACGACGCTGCGTTTACCTTTTAACGACGTGTTTCCGGGGATCCTCAAAACAATTGTGCAAATTCCGACAACCATGGTAGTTATTTGTTATTTGTTATTGGTTATTGGTTATTGGTTGCTCGTTGCTGGTTGCTGGTTGCTGGTTGCTGGTTGCTGGTTGCTCGTTGGCGGTTGCTCGTTGGCGGTCGGTTGGCAGCAACAAGTAACTAATAACCAATGACCAATGACCAATGACCAGTGACCAGTGACCAGTGACCAGTGACTATTCCAGAACAGGTTCGATCTCTTCTATTTCATAACATTCAATGACGTCATTGACCTTCACATCATTGTAGTTTTCGATGCCAATACCGCATTCGTAGCCGGATTGCACTTCCTTAGCGTCATCCTTAAAGCGACGCAAGGACGCTATCTTCCCGTCATAAACCACGACCCCTTCACGGAGAAGCCGAGCATGCTGACCACGTTCGATTTTCCCTTCCGTCACATAGCAACCAGCAATGGTTCCGACCTTTGGTATAGTATATACCTGTCTCACTTCTGCGCGTCCTCTCACATGCTCTTCATACGTGGGTTCCATCAGGCCTACAATGGCACCCCTGATCTCATTAACAACGCTGTAGATCACGTCGTAGAATCGGATTTCTACGTTCTGTTCATTTGCCAGATCACGCACCTTGAGATTGGGCCGGACATTAAAAGCGATGACTATAGCGTTGGAGACCGTAGCTAACATAATATCCGACTCCGTGATTGCCCCGGTAGCGGAGTGGACTATGTTGACCTTTACCTCAGTTGATGCAATTTTTTGTATGGATTCTATTAGGGCCTCGACAGACCCCTGAACGTCTGCGCGGATGATCAGGTTCAGCTCCTTGGCAAGAGCGCCTTCCATCTGTTCATAGTATTTTTCCAGGGTCAACTTGCTGCTTTGGGCCAGGTCACGCACCCGCTGTTTCTGAGCGCGGTGGAAGCTTACCTGTTTTGCAGCCTTCTCCTCAGCCAAGGCCATAAAGTCGTCCCCAGCCATCGGGACGCCCGACAGACCTTGAATCTCGACTGGCATGGAGGGCCCTGCACTATCCAGACGTCTGCCCCGATCGTCAGTCATAGCTCGGAGTTTTCCGTAATAAAGCCCACATACGACCACATCGCCTGCATTTAGGGTTCCATCTTGAACCAGCACTGTGGCTACAGCGCCCTTACCGGGATCAAGTTTGGCCTCAATAACGTGTCCTTTTGCAAGTTTGTCGGGATTTGCCTTCAATTCCAGGACATCTGCCTGAAGGAGGATCATCTCCAGAAGCTCTTCAATCCCTTTCCCTTGCTTTGCCGAAACATTTACAAAGACAGTATCGCCACCCCATTCCTCTTGCGTGATGCCGTGTTCTGCTAATTGGCGTTTTACCCGCTCAGGATCTGCCCCTGTTTTGTCAATCTTGTTTACGGCCACCATTATAGGCACGTTGGCTGCTCTGGCATGATTGATGGCTTCAATGGTTTGAGGCATTACCCCATCGTCAGCAGCTACTACCAGCACAACCAGATCGGTGACTTCGGCCCCACGGGCACGCATAGCCGTAAATGCCTCATGGCCGGGCGTATCAAGGAATACGATCTGCCCGTTGTTCAGGGTTACATTATAGGCTCCGATATGCTGGGTAATGCCGCCCGCCTCACCATCGATGACGTTGGTCTGCCTGATAGAGTCTAAGAGGGATGTCTTGCCGTGGTCCACATGTCCCATAATGGTCACTACAGGGGGTCTGAGCTTCATTTCTCCAGGATCATCCTTTTCAAGAGGAATGAGAGTGTCTTCTTCGAAAGAGGCTTTTTCGACTTCGAAGTTGAATTCGCTTGCAATCACGGTAGCAGTTTCAAAATCGATGACCTGATTCAGAGTAGCCATTACGCCAAGAGCCATCAATTCCTTGATTACCTCAGCCGCCTTTACCCCCATTCGTTTGGCCAGATCTGACAATACAATCGCCTCGTCGATCTTAATTCGACGTTTGATGGCCTTAGGGGTAGTAATCACTGTTTTTTCGCCCTTTATTGCCATCTTTCCTTTGCGGTACTTATGGCCCTTTCTGGCCTTGAGGGCTTTTTCGTCGTAAAGATCCGATCTGTTTAGGACCTCCTTCTTTCGAAAGGTGATCTTCTTCTTGAAAAACTTCTTATCTGCATCCACTGTGACGGGGCTCTCTTTGCCCTTTTTCTTGATCTTGATCTTGCCTTTAGCGGTCGCCGGCTTTTCTTTTTTGGGAACAAGTTTTAGGTGTGTTGCAGGTTCAGCCTCTTTCTCGACCGGCGCAGCAAGCTCCTTTTGGGGAATGCTTTCGGCGGCAGGTTTGACTTCCGGCATCCTAATAATCTTAGCCGCTTGGTCCCTTTTCGTCTTTGGCTTCCTCTTTCCCTTGGCTTCTTTCGCAGGTCTTGCCTTTTTAGGTTTTGCCTCAACCTTAACGGGTTCATGGACGGCTTCCCCAGGCGTTTCAACCTCGGTCTTGGCTGCAGGCTCGTCATGTTCACTAACCCTGGCTGCCTCTTCTTCAGAACCCTCATCAGACACGGGAGGAACAATGACCTCAACAGCTTCCATTTCTTTGAATTCGGATGGAACCTCACCCTCTACCGCGGCCAGAGGTGCAGTTACTTCTGCTTTGGGTTCCTCCTTGATCACTTTTTTCCGTCTTCTGATAACCGTACCTTTGATTCGTTTTTCAATCACAGTTTCTGACTTGTCTTGAAAAAGGCCTTCTCTGATGCCGGCAACTGTTTCCTCATCAATGACACTCATGTGGCTTTTCACAGAAATATTGTTCTCCTTTAACCTTTCCAGAAGCACTTTGTTGGTCATGTTCAACTGTTTGGCAAGTTCATAGACTCTGATTTTTGCCATTCATTTCCCCCTGCTTTGGTATCCCGGGAATTCGCAGCCGTTCAGCACACCTCATCCGTAGCGTCCTCAGTGCTGCCCTGATCGGCCATTGATTCGCAGTTGTCTTCTTCCTTTTTCGTACCGTCGTCTTCTTCCCCTGTCGTACCGTCGTCTTCTTCCCCTGTCGTACCGTCGTCTTCTTCCCCTGTCATACCGTCGTCTTCTTCCCCTGTCCTACCGTTGTCTTCTTCC
>MAXP01000306.1 GCA_001751085.1 Desulfobacterales bacterium C00003060
AAAGTTAGGTCTTACTGACCCTTTGCTGTACCCCAAAAACATTATCTTGAAATCTGTATATTGTTTGGGCACTGAGTATCAGTATCACCGCAAGAAATCGTAGAGCTTTGCAGTAAGGTTTGGTAGATGTGATTTTAGTACCGGATATTCCTACACAATGGGCGAACATGTCAAGCAAATTGATAGGGGATATAGTCGTTAAGAAAAAGATTTTGGGGCTCAACATAGCCTCGCAGCAAAAAACAGCGGGTTACGGGTTCCAAGCAAGCTCAGAGCTAAAAGCTCAAGGCTCAAAGAAAAACCATGATTCTGCTGCTTTGAGCTTTCAGCTTTGAGCCTTCCACTACCAACAACAAAGTTAGGTCTTACTGACCCTTTGCTGTACCCCAAAAACATTATCTTGAAATCTATATTATTGACTAAACAACCGCATACCTGGGTCCATCACCTGCCTCCGGGCAGCTCCAGGTTATGTTACCGTATGGGTCCTTGATGTCGCAGGTTTTGCAGTGAAGGCAGTTTGAAGGGTTAAGTTTCAGTCTTTTTTCCCCGGTTTTATCGTCGATCTCCAATTCATAAACATTGCCGGGACAAAACCTTGTGCAGGGACATTGATAGGTCTCAAAACATTCATTCACACACAGACCGGGGTCGTGAACAATCAAATGGCAGGGCTGATCTTCCCTGTGCTGGGTCTTGGACAAATAAACACCGGTGAGTTTATCTACAAAGAGCGTTCCGTCATATGCCTGCTTCTCGTATACACTTGCAGGGTCGGTCCTAACATCTTTTAGGCGTCTTAAGGTCTTATAGTCCTCCTCAATGGGCAGTCTGTCAGATATGCCCCGTCCGCCAGTCAGATATTGCGCGCCTAAATGCAAGAACTTGACCAGACCTTTCTTGGATACGGCCTGGGTAAAGTTCCTTCCACCGTAAAGCTCTTTCTTGACCCAACTGTCTTCAATGAGCTGTTCGTAACAGCTTAATGCCTCTTGTGCAAACCCCTCCTTACTGAATGCCTCTACAATTGCCTCTGCCGCAAGCATGCCTGACTTCATGGATGTATGGATACCTTTGAGCGCCGGCGCATTCAACATAGAGGCGCTGCCCCCCACAAATAGACCGCCGTCAACGACCAGCTTCGGTATTGAGTAATACCCCCCTGTAACGATCGTCCTGGCGCCCTGCTCAATCACCTGGCCCCCTGTGATAACCTTACTGATGAACGGGTGTCGCTTGAATCTGATGAATTCTTCATACAGATCCAGCATGGGGTCCTGATAACTCAGCCCCACGATAAGCCCAACCCCAACCCTGTTGTCCTTCATCTCGTAGAGAAAACCACCGCCGTGGGTATTCAAACCCAGGGGGTAGCCGAGGGTATGGATATCATTGCCCTGGCTGTTCGAAAAATAATTGGTTTGAGGCAGTTGGATCACCTCTTTAATACCGGTTTCAAATACCTGTGGCATCTTGCCCTCAAAGATACGCAGCTTTTTGGAAATGGCCTGCAGCAGGCTTCCCCTGGGGCCTTCTCCAAACACAGTCACCTTTGCCAGTATGTCGATACCCGCCTCAAAGTTCGCCTTGGGGGCATTATCCTTGCCAACCCCCTTGTCTCCTGTACGAACTCCGATGACGGTGGTTTCGTCCTGGCCGTAGAGTACTTCTTTGCCGGCAAAACCCGGAAAGACATTGACCCCAAGATCCTCAGCAGCTTTTCCAAGCCAGGAAACAAACTTGGACAGACTTATGATATGGAACCCCTTGTTGTGCATATATTTGGGAACAAAAGGGACCTTATAGTGGCGTGTTCCGGTCAAGAAGTGGAATTCATCTCCACGAACGTCTTTCTCTATAGGACAGCCTGCTTCCCTGTAGTCCGGAATAAGCTCTTTAAGGGCAATCGGGTTCAGAACCGCACCGCTCAATGCATGAGAACCAATGTTCGCCCCCTTTTCGATGAGAGCTACCTCAAGGTCAAGGCCCCTATGCTTGGCCAGTTTCATCAGGTGAATTGCACCGGCAAGGCTGGCCGGACCTCCACCCACAAACAGCACATCAAATTCTATCTGTTCTCTGACGTTATCCATTTTCTTTCCACTTGACTCCTGTTATATTGTGACCTGTGTTGAGAGGTTCAGCGTTCACGGTTCCGGGTTGAAACGTAACTGGTACTCTTCTCAATAACTCAGGGTTAGATGTCTGGATTCCGGCTTGCGCCGGAATGACGTCACGAATGAATCAACACCAAGAATATCAATGCGTTAAAAGAATTTTGGACTCTCAAGTAAAATTAAATTATTTTCACACTGATCCACGAAGAACGATTGTGATTTGCTGTGTGAGCAGTCGAAAACTGACACTTTCCATATCTTGAGAGTCCATAGTTGTGCCGTCATGCCGGACTCGATCCGGCATCCAGCTTCATTATGCTCTTGGAATTATTCTGGATTCCGGTGCCTGCCCTGGACTCCGATCCAGGGTTCGCCGGAATGACGATTGGATGCAACTGCCCGTCATTCCCGCGAATGCGGGAATCCAGAAAAATCAAGAGGTTATGGATTCCTGCTTTCGCAGGAATGACAGAACTTTAGGCTGTTCAGTTCCATATCACAATCAAGCCGCCTTTCAAACCCGATTTTCATGACTTGTAAATATTCGGTTTACCGGTTTACCGTTTACCCGGTTGGACAAATAGTAAGCGTTCAGAGATTCAGGGTTCACAGGGTTAGGGTTAGGGAAAAGACTGAAATTAGATCCCCGAAATCCGTATCTTCTCAATAAGTTTGTGCCTGCCCTGGACTCTGATCCAGGGTTCGCAGGAATGACAGAACTTTAGACTGTCCAGATCCCTGACAATAAATTCAATATCTAACCGCACAGGTCCAATTTTTTGATCTGTGCGGTTACAAAACTATTCAAAATTAATCACGAAAACACGAAAGTACGAAGACACGAAACAAGACATAGAAATCAAGTTACTGGGGGTGGTTGCCTGAGCTGCGACACATACAGGCATCACATCCTATAAAACCATCACAGTTACTCACGCTCTTTTCGTGTTTTCCATTTTTGCGGCGTTCGCCTTGAGAACATTCCGTGCTTTCGTGATAATTTTTTTCTTTTTCGTGTGTTGAATGCTCTGATGTGTAACCGCACAGGTCGCAATGTTTGAATGGATCAAGAGACAACTGGACAAACTGGGCAGCCCGACCCTGGACTGGGTCCAGGTTGAGGTAACGACCGACTGCAACGCATCGTGTATCTATTGTCCCCACACTCTTTTGCAAAACCAGTGGAAAAACAGGCACATGTCGATAGATCTCTTCCACAGATTGATCCCATTCCTAAGTTATACAGACCTGGTTTATCTGCAAGGGTGGGGGGAACCGCTTCTTAACAAACATATCTTTGAGATGGTCCGATTTTGCAAGGAGCGAGGGAAACGCGTCGGGTTTACAACAAACGGTATGCTGCTTACTGAAGATAGGATTCGAATGCTGGTTGACTTGGAATTGGATATCCTGGGGGTCAGCCTCGCCGGCACCACGGCAGGAACCCATAACCGGATTCGCAAGGGCACCGACTATGATAAGCTGGTTTTCAATCTTGATCTATTGTCCAAGATCAAAGCTGAGAGAAAAGTCAAGGCCCCGGAGGTGCATCTTGCCTATCTCATGCTAAGATCCAATTTCCATGAACTCAAAGAGATCCTTCCCCTTGCAATAAGAGTGGGGGCAAAAGAGATAGTGGCCGGCAACCTGACCTTGATTGTTGATCCTGAACTTTCGGCACAAGCGATCTTTAACCATTCAGCGAGCATTGAACCGCAAAAACGAGCTAACAAATCTAAAAACGGCAAACTTCCTTACGGTCGAAGATCCCCCACAGCTTGCCCGCCGGGGCGTAGGGCCCTATGGGCCGGAGGCTGCGGGGAGCTTCAATACTATCGCTCAAGGCTGGAAGAGATAAGAAAAAGAGCCTGTCGTGAGAATATCATTTTTGACTATCACGGCCCAGGCATTGACGACGCCTCTCTCTACTGCCGTGAAAACGTTCGACGTGCGTGCGTTATCAATGTTAACGGCGAAGTGGTTCCATGCGTCTTCACAAATCCGGTCCTTTGCGAGAACCGTGGACTCGGCAATGGTAGATCCTCCTGTTACATGTTCAAAGGTCAATTCTTTCCGTTAACCGGGATCTCCTTCGGCAACATACAGAATGAAACCCTGACCAGGATATGGAACAAGAAGGAATATGCCGGATTCAGAGATCTCTTTGACCCCGAGACAGCAACAAGACCTGAGCAGATTCTGTCGGAAATGCCGAAATGCTGCGTAAAATGTTACAAAAGACTGGGAGTATGAGGGCACAATGAGAATTTCGTTGACTTTTTTGGGGAAATTTTGGAACATGGGATCCTCATGGAGGTGGTCGAAGATGAAAGACGCAGATGCAACGAATGACACTCATGAAGTCGAAGAACCGTGGCTGCCCATAGAGACAAAACTGGTTGTAAGTTCTGTGGTCGGAGGCATAGCAATACTGATCGTGTTGGCAATTTTTGTGCACATGTTCATCTTGAGGTGAAAATAATGCCTGAACAAAGAAGATGGTATGCCGGGATGGCAAGCACAGAAGACTGGTGGGCAGTCTGGATCGGGCTTTTCTTTGTTTTACCCGGGATACTGGCAGCAGCGACCGGCGTTGACCTGACCGGATGGATAGTGAAGTTCTCCAAATGGGTAGACATTACGGAGCCGATTAGGGCATCCCATAAGGAATTATTGGGTCCAGGAGCATCTCTTGTTTTGAGTTATGTCATTTTTACACTCGCTACCTGCACAGGGGCCAAATTCATGCAATGGGATGTGAAAAAGTACTTCATAGCATGGACTATTATCTTCTGGCTGACAGTGGTTTTTTACATCGTTGGCCAAAATGCGTATATTGCAGCAACTTCATTAGAGCGTGAGAAATACGGAATTGACTGGAGTCTCTCTCTGGGCGGGGCTTATTACATAATAGCTTTATTTGCCGGGCTCTTCCTCGGAAATCTGACTCCGAAGGCGTTTAGGACCTTTTTGAAGGAAGCGGCAAAGCCGGAATGGTTCATTAAGGTCGCCATTGTTTGCCTCGGGACCAAATTAGGCCTGAAGGCGATTGAGGCCACAGGCTTTGCCATGCATCTGCTCTTTGCGGGTTGTTGCGCTACAATAGCTGCCTATCTACTTTTTTGGCCTTTGGCTTACACAGTGTGCAGAAAAATCTTCAAGCTAACAAAGGAATGGTCAGCATGTTTGGCTTCCGCAATTTCAATTTGCGGAGTCTCAGCCTCAATTGCCACGGGTGGAGCTATTAGGGCAAGGCCCATAGTTCCTATCATGATATCCTCGCTGGTTGTTGTGTTTGCTGTTTCAGAGCTGATAATTCTCCCTGGACTACTCACCAAATATTGGTCAAATGAGCCAATAGTTGCTGGAGCCAGCCTGGGTTTGACTGTAAAGACGGATGGTGCTGATGCCGCAGCAGGAGCAATACTTGATGAGCTGATAAGGGCAAAAGCTGCAGGCCAAGGCATACACTGGGATGAGGGATGGATACTGGCCTCGGCAATAATGACGAAGATCTGGATAGACATGTTCATAGGAATCTGGGCGTTTGTACTGGCGGTAGTCTGGGTCTGGTACATAGACAGAAGGCCAGGAGAAACAGTTCCAAAATCTGAGATTTGGTTTAGATTTCCGAAGTTTGTTCTTGGATACTTCATTGCATGGTTCCTGGTTATGGGTCTTGGCCTGGCCGACATACTTTCATTTGAAAGCCTTGAGTTTGGGATCAAACCGATTGAAGGCTCTTTGAGAAAATTCTTTTTCATGCTGACATTTACAAGTATAGGTATAGTCACAGATTTCAGGGAGCTGGCCAAAGAAGGCCTGGGAAGGTTAGCTGCTGCCTACGGAACAATTCTTGTCTTTATAATAATACCCATCGGATTGTTCTTAGCATGGTTGTTTCACCATGGCATGATGCCACCAACTGCTCCGTAGCCAAGACGCATAAAGGCTTTGTACCAATGCCCGACAGATTGGGAAATGCTCATATAGATTTGAAGATAATGTTTTTGGGGTACAGTCAAGGCTCAGTAAGACCTAACTTTGTTGTTGGTAGTGGAAGGCTGAAAGCTGAAGGCAGCAGAACCATGGTTTTTCTTTGAGCCTTGAGCTTTCAGCTTGCTTGGAACCCGTAACCCGCTGTTTTTCGCTACGAGGCTATGTTGAACCCCAAAATCTTTTTCTTAAGGACTATATTGGGCAACATTACAGGAGTTCAGGCAAAAAAAGCAGAGAAGGAAGAACCTAAACGGACAGGGGTCATTATGT
>MAXP01000307.1 GCA_001751085.1 Desulfobacterales bacterium C00003060
GGTGGAAGACGTTGAAAGGGATTCAGATATTCTCCACATCAGCGACCGCTGCGGAAGAACTGTTGCTCAAAAAAAGCAACGATTACTGCAATGTAGCTGATCTGTTTGCGAAAAAAGTCAAGTCCGTGGCGTTTTTGCGCACCATCCGCACTGATAGCGTGCTAACCGATGCCCTGGTTGATGAACTGGCACGGCGCGGCGCAGACCCTCGGGATAGTAGCAATCACGTCGCATTGATCTCTGAATGGGATACCTTCTATGGACGGGCCCTGCCGCGAACGTTTATCAAAAGTGTTAAGGATAAGAAAAGGGAGAGTGACAAGAAGGATAACGGTGACGAGAAAAAGGAGATCCAGTCTGTTCAGTCTATTCACCAGTTTAGCTACCTGCGCGGCATAGACGGGCAATTGCCGGATCCGTCCAACTCTGATGCCGTTGGTTCTCTTTCATCGGAGAAAAGAAAGGAAGACAGGCAGACGAAAGCCGTTGAACGCCCGGTGGGGCGCAGGCAGTTCGATTATCTGCGGCGACTGGCAACGAGGCTGGAGCGTTGCAACGAGAGGATAAAACGGGAACGTACGTCCATAAAGGTCGAGCCCCGGATAAGGGCCATTGGTGTCCTGGGTAGTGACGTCTACGATAAGCTTCTGGTGCTTCAGGCCCTGCGTGATCGGTTTCCAGGCGCAATCTTTTTTACCACGGACTTGCATGCCAGTCTGTTGCACCCCGAGGAGTTTAAATGGACCCACAACCTGGTCATTGCCTCCAACTTCGGACTCGAACTGCATCGGAAACTGCAGAAGGAGGTCCCGCCATTCCGCGACAATTATCAAACGTCGCTCTTTTTCAGCACCATGATCGCGCTGGACAGTAATCAGAAAGAGATTAAGAAAAGAATACAAAAGTGGCTGCAACCCAGGATCTTTGAGGTCTCCCGAAGTGGCGCCTTCGATCTCAGCGTCGATTGCAGAGATGGGGAAACAGACATAAAGCTCGACGTGCTGAGCAACGGTCACTCGCTGGCTAGCATTCACCCCCCGCGACCGAGTCTCCTGCCGAGCTGGAAGACACTGACGATCCCAATGAAAAAGTTGATCTACTTTGCCCTTTTGGCGGTCGCTGGGTTCCTTGCTCTGTACACATGGCATTTCAGGTCTTGCAGTTGCAGGGAAAGACCCATCATTCAGTCGTCTGCATGGTATTCTAAGACATTCCCGATCTTCTGCTCCGTCTTGTTGGTGGGGGTGATTATTTGCATTTACCGCCAGGGCGATGATGGCGAGCCGTTTGCGTTGTTTGATGGCATCAGTCTCTGGCCCACAGTGTTCCTGAGATTGTTTTCCGGTATGCTTTCGGTCTATTTTCTATGCACTGGTTACCGTAAATTACAGGATAGCGATGATGAGCTATCTCGTTTTTTTGTCCCAAAGCCGATTGCCTCCCGGGGGAAAAGCTCTCCGGCAGAAGGGGGCGCGAGTGACGGCAGTGTTGATGCAGTATCACTATGGAAGACCTATTCTGAGCTGAGTAATCCAAAGCGACGCTTAACCCACGTGTTTCTGCTGAGCATCATATATTTTTTCTTTTGCTTTTGTATCATCAAGATCCTCGGCCAACCCTTTGTACCCTACCGGGGCGGCATAAGTTTCTGGGTGGAAAAAATCGTGCTTTTGCCTTTTGCCGTGTTTCCACTGATTTTCCTGATTCTTAGCGTGGTGGACTCAACGAAACTCAGCGTATGGTTGATTCGTCGTCTCTCAGAGAAAAAAACGGCCTGGCCGGAAGGCACCACACTGTGCCTTGGAAAAGAGCTGAACATAGACCCGCGGTATGTGAGCGATTTAATAGATATTCGCGTGATTGCAAAACACTCAGAGGTGGTAGGACGGTTTATCTGTTACCCGTTTTTGGTAATGATTGTGATGCTGGTTTCACGCATCCCGTATTTTGACAACTGGAATCTACCCTTAGGCTTACTGATTGTTATGTCACTGGGTATTGCCTACGCGGTTTATTGCGCAGTGATTCTTCGTCGTTCAGCCGAACAAGCCAGACGAATGGCATTGGAACGGTTATGGGAGCTGCAGATGCATGCCAAAGGTCAGGCTGATGAAACAGAGCACGTGGCTGAACAGATCGAGTTGATGATTCAGTCAGTCCGCTCGATTCGCCAGGGAGCCTTCCTGCCTTTCTTTCAGCAGCCACTGGTTCAAGCTTTGGCATTGTTCTTAGGCGGTGGGGGTAGTCTCTTGTTACTGGAATATGTGTCTTGGATGAAATAGGGATGCTTTTCCGCACAGATGGGGTCACTATGTTGTTGGTTTATGTTGTTGGTTTTGCTTGTAAATGATCCTTTTAGTTTTTCTCGTTTATCATTAAGTCATTTCCTCCCCACGCTTGACAACGACCTCTGGGTCGGCAATACTTAAACCTTAGCCGTTGACCCATTCAATAGAGACCTCGTTAAGTGGTTGAAATGTTGAGTTTGTAGTTGATAGTTCGTAGTTGATAGCTCGTAGCTCGCAGTTCGTAGCAACCAACACCGAACTATGAACAAGCAGTTTTTATGCCTGAAGAACAAGATGAGCAGAATCTGACTTTGGACAAAAGGCAAAGGGCATTTACCCTGCGCATGTTCACTATTGCCGTCAGTATATCGCTCCTGGGGGTGCTGGGGGTCTTTTTGAAATCGCTTGGGGTGATATATACCTCGAAAGGCCACAAATGACACTTTTTCGCCGGCCATGAACATCAATAGCCGCGTTGCTCAGGCTTGCAANNTTGCTCTTGATGCTCATGACTCACCGAGAAAACCGCCATTTATGACCTTCCGAGGTATAGACGACTCCAAGACTTAAGAATATCCGGCATCCTGCATTCATCGGTTTACACTTTTCAGGGATGGGGGGGCTGGCTTGAACCGTGAACCTGGAACCGCTCCCTTTAGGTATAGGGGCTCGGCAAAGAAAGGGGAACCGTATCATGGGAAAACTGAGCAAGATACTCGTCATACTTCTTGTGTTGATTGGTGTAGTGCTGATTGGGCTGACACTTTTTGTACATGTCTATCTGACCGAAGACCGTGTGAAGGCCCTGGTAATTCCCCGGGCGGAAAAGGCCCTGGGCAGAACTGTCCTGATAGGTGGAATCGACGCCGGCCTTTTCAGTGGCATCACTGTGAAAGATTTTACAGTCAAGGAAATGGACGGTCATACTGATTTTGTTAGTACAAAAGAATTTGTGCTGCGCTATGACCTCTTACCTCTGCTCCAGAAAAGGATAGTGGTAAGCAGAATAGACCTTGATGCCCCGTACGTACGGATACTTCGCGACAAGGACGGGCACTTTAATTTCGAGACGCTGGCAGTGTTAGCCAAGGCTGAACCCGAAAAGCAGGTACCTGAGGACACCGGAAAACCTGCTGCATCAGGCGCCCTTCCCCTGGCCCTCACCGTGAACAAGGTAACTATTAATAAGGCGCAGTTCGTTGTCCGCGATGAGCTCAGGGAGATTCCCGACACAGACATAAAGGCCGACCTCAATCTCTCTCTGGACATCGGTCGAGATCCGGCATCCCTGCGATATCGAGGAGACCTGTGTTTTGAGGCAGTTGCCGAATATGGAAAACTCGAGCCCCATATTTCCGGAAAGAGCGATTTCGATCAGGACCGGCTCGGCTACACAGTGGACGTCAGCCTGGAAAAGGAGCAGGTCCGCCTCAGCGGAGAGGTAAAAAACTATGCAAAGGTGCCTGACATCCGGCTGGATGTAATAAGCGATGCCATTAATGTTGACCATCTACTGGCCCTTGCAGCAGGTCTGCCCGAGGCATCTCAAAAAGGGGGAAAAGGGCTTTCTAAAGACGAAAAGACAATCTCCCCCACTGCCCCTGCAGCAGCTTTGCCCCCTGGTCTCAAGGCTGCAGGAGAAGTCAAGATTGGGCAGACCCTGTACAAAGGGCTTGTAGTGAAGGACTTGCTGCTGCAATACAGTCTTGATAATGGTATCTTAACTGTGAAGGATCTCTCTACCAAGGTGGCTGATGGGCAGGTGTGCAGCAAAATAAAAGTGGATCTTAACAAGCCTGGTCTGGCATACGATGGACAGTTGGATGTGGAGTCCGTTAAGGTAGAGCGGCTGCTGGCATCCCTGGCGCCCGGCGTCAAGGACATGATCTCCGGTGCATTGCAGTCCCATCTGACCTTTTGCGGAGCCGGTACTGAATGGCCCAAACTCCGCGACGTCCTTATTGTTGACGGCACATACGGCCTTTATGACGGGCGGGTAAGTAATACTCCGGTAACCCTGGCAGTAGCCAAACTCCTTGGGCTTGATGAACTTAACAATCTCTCCTTTGAAAGCCTCGATGGTTCACTGCATATTGTCAAGGGACAGGTGGCTCTCAAGACCCGGATGACCGGCAAGGATGTCAATGCTCAAGCCAAGGGGAACGTTGGTCTTGACGGCAAGCTGGATCTACCGGTCAGCTTGCGTTTTTCCCCCGAGTTGAGTGAAAAGCTCAAAAGGCGTGCTTCAATGGCCAAATACCTTGTGGATGAAACAGGTGAGGCAGAGATACGCCTAAAACTTGCCGGCACTGTGACACGTCCGTACCCCACACTGGATACAGCAGGGGTGCAGGAACAGGTAAAAGAGACTGTTCGCAAAGAGGCCCTAAAGGCACTCGGAAAGGCCCTTTCAGGGGAAAAGAAGGGCAAGGAAGGGGGGGATAAGGATTCCAAATCAGACGCAGCAAACGAATTAATAAAGGGCATCTTTGGACAATGAAACCCCCAGTTTTCCGGAAATCCAGTGCATTGCATCCGTGGCATTTTTTGGAACCAGTAATTGGGTAACTGGGGTCGGGGCAGGCTAATGAAAAACACGACGGGAAGATCCCTGAATCCAAATCATTCGCTCCAAGTATGGAGGAAATAAAGACCGCAAAGGGTATTCCTGCCAACTCGCAATGCTCTTCTGTAATATGAGTCCATCGTTCATCTATTTTGGCGAGTATCCCTATCCCTTAAGCACGATGGCCAGTTTCAAGGCATCTTCAGAGAGGTCAAATATCTGACCAAGCACATCCGTTGGCCTAACGGCGTGTCCTGCGTGCACTTCGAGGGTCATGTCCGCTGTCTTTGGGGACAGGAGCACCAGATTTTTTACAAGAGGTCTCAGATCAATCGTCTTGGGTCGGCCTTTTCGATTTCTCTTTGTTAACGGCCATGTTTTTTTCTCCAAAAAAGCCCTGAGTTTTGATTGGAAAAAGACACCTTGTTTAAGGGTCACGCTGTAGGGAACCAGCTTGGGCACAGTCCCCGGTGTCCGCTGACGAGCCTTGCTGCAAGCAGTTATTGTAAGCCCATTTGGAAGCTCCTCATTCACACGCTCAACCACGGTTCCGGGGGCTACACCCAGCGGCACATCTACGAAAAACAGCTCCTCCAAGCTCTCAGTGCCGACAGGAAGGGCATATTCAAAAGAGACCTTTGGGGCAGGGTGAAACCCCTCGGTGAATCTCAATGGGATTCGTGCCCGCCTGAAGGCTCGGATGAAGATTTTTACCAGCTCCAGGTGCCCAAAATACTTGGCCTGCCCGCGCTTGGCATAGGCAACCTGAAGTTTCATATATACAACGCCTTGAGATCTGCTGTCAGGGCGGTCCGCAACTTTCAAGCAGTCTTCAGCTCGAAAAATGACTGGTTTTATGGTTTGCATGTCGCAAACCCCGCACAAGTTACATTCCCCATCCCGGCAGTCTCGAGTTTCACCCTCCTCAAGGGCCTTCTCCCACTCGCTCTTCTGAAAGTCCTTGGAAACACCGCAGTCAATGTGATCCCAAGGCAGGGGTTCTGATAGGTCACGTAGGCGCGTTGTGTACAGGTCAACATCCACAGCACAGGCCTCAATCGCCTCCAGCCATCGTCTGTGTTGAAACTGGTCGCTCCAGCCATCAAAGCGGCACCCCAAACGGTAGGCCTCCACCAACAACCGGCTCAATCGCCTATCGCCCCTGGCCCAGAGCCCCTCAAGGATACTCATCTCAGGTGTATGCCACTTGAATTGAATCCCACCGCCCTTCAATTTGCCTCGAAGCGTGTAAATCCTATCCCTGCTTTCTTCCAGTGAGATCTGCGGGCACCACTGAAATGGAGTGTGGGCCTTTGGGATAAAGGTGGAAACACTCGCAGTGATACGCCCCTTTTGCCCTCTTGCCAGACAACTCCGCTTAAGCCGCTTTACCAGCGCAGCAATGCCATCCAAGTCGGCTTCGGTCTCCGTGGGAAGACCTATCATGAAATACAGCTTGATGAGCTGCCATCCCAGCCCGAAGGCATTCCGGACGGTCTCCTCCAGTCCCTCCTCAGTGACAGTCTTGTTGATCACTCTACGCAGCCGCTCACTTCCGGCCTCCGGCGCCACAGTAAAGCCGGTCTTTCGTACCCGCTTGATTTGTTCCATCAGTTCTGCGGTAAGACTCCCAACCCTGAGCGATGGGAGTGAGAGTGCAATCCTTTCCGGCGCCAATTGGCTCATGAGCCCCTCAACGAGCACCTGGATCGCACCGTAGTCACCTGTGCTGAGAGATAGCAGCGAGATGTCCTCGTAGCCTGTGTTGGCCAGGGCCTGCTCTGCCAGGGAAAGGACCGTATCAGGTGCACGTTCCCGCACGGGGCGATAGATCATCCCCGCCTGGCAAAAACGGCACCCCCTTGTGCAACCCCGGCAGATCTCAAGACTCAGGCGGTCGTGGATCGGTTTTCCAAATGGAATCACGGGGCGCACCGGAAAAGGAACCTGGTTAAGATCTGAAACCACAGCCTTCCTGACGGTTCTGTATTCAGAAAAAACAGGTCTCACGACCGGAAGCCCCATGGAGTCTACATCTCTCCGAAAGAATGAAGGAACATAAACCCCTTGCAGACTCGACCACATCTTGAGAAGCGCTTCGCGATCTGCCCCGCAATCCTTCCATGCCAGCCAGGTATCTGCCAGTTCAAGCACCACCAACTCGCCATCCCCAACGACCATGGCATCAAAGAAATCGGACAAAGGCTCCGGATTGAACGTACACGGACCACCTGCAATCACAAGGGGGTGTGATTCGTCACGGTCCCGGGCATAAAAAGGTATGCCGGACAGATCTAACATAGTCAAAATATTTGTAAAATTAAGTTCATAGAGGAGGCTGAAACCCACAATATCAAAATCCGAAAGCGGCACGCCACTCTCAAGCAAACAGAGTGGAATCCTCCCGGCCCGCAACCTTGCCTCAAGGTCCTGGCCCGGGGCAAAGACCCTTTCTGCCGCAATGGCCTGCCGGGCATTTAAAACATTATAGAGAATCTGGATACCGAGGTGGCTCATCCCTATCTCGTAGAGATCCGGGAAGGCCAGCGCAAAGCGGAGCTGGACCTTCTCGGGGTCCTTTCGAACGGCATTGATCTCTCTGCCCAGATAGTGGCTTGGGTGCTGCACCAAGGGCAAGATCTCCTGCAGGGATTGACTGGACATGATTTACCTGTTATTTGTTAAAAGTATTTGGCCTCTGCGGTTGGCCCGTTGCCCGGTTAGCCCGTTGATCTTCTCAAACGCAAGTTGTAGAATTTCAAGGCTTGAAGGAAGAATCCCCGTATGTCTTCGGTAACCCGCTGGCCGGTTGATCTTTTGAAATGAGTTGCGAGTTGTGCAAGCTCAAATCCTCAGTACTGAAGGAGATCTTGTTGCTTCCTTTGGGCTTTGAGGTTGTTTGCCACCAAGCATTTTGTTTGTCCAACCGGTGAACCGGACAACGGGTGTACGGTTTAACCAAATGTTTACTGTTGAACAGCTTCATCTTTCTACTCAACTGTTTGACGAACCGGCATCTCAGAGTTCTTTGCGCATGCATATACCTCGAAAGGCCACAAATGGGGATGGTTCCCTGATCCGTGATATGCGAAGCAGTTATTTGTGGGCAATGATGACAGTTTTGGGTCCAGATNNNNGTAACCCAGAATCATGATGCCACAAATATTTCGTGTATATCACAGCGTAGGGAACCGTCCCGAAAATCACCATTTATGACCTTCCGAGGTATAGTTTCCAGTTTCAATGAACGGTTACGGGAAGCCTATTGTTATCCATGCTTAAGCAATTTGTCAACTGGGCCGAACATAGCTTTGTTTCGCTCCGTCAGCCTGAGGCGCTGAATAAGAGCCGACCCCTGCTATGTTGCATGGACTAATAGACTATGGCACCAGTTCCGTTAATGTCAATTAAATTACGAGGTTACTAAACCTGGCGCAACTTCTCAAAAAGTCGCGGAAATCTCCCGACAGCCGCTATTATGGCATTTCGGATTGCGCATTGTGGGTTGCGGAGTTAAG
>MAXP01000308.1 GCA_001751085.1 Desulfobacterales bacterium C00003060
TGAGCGAACTGGAGGAGGCGCCTGCGCCGCATCTGGATCAAACCACGGTTGACCGCATCTTCAATGAAATCCCGGGCCTTCTGCCAGGACTTAGGCAGGCTGCAAAATGAGGGGCAAGAGTCCCGAAGTTCAACAGCGACTGCAGAGAGGAGAACTGAATGATGGACAAACAGGTACTTATTGAAAAGATCGCCTTCAATGTCATACAGGGTCGCGTGGAGGCCGAGGATGAGGGCTTCGATGAAGGCTTGGAGGGTGAACCCGCAGTTACGGAACTTGTCAAAGAAGGCATCAAGGATGGTGTCGATCCCAAGTCGATCGTCTTGGAGGCCCTAACCGACTCCATGGAAGTGGTGGGGGAGAAATTCGAGCGGAGCGAGTATCTGATCCCGGACATGCTGGCCTCAGCCGAGTGTGTGGGAGTGGCTATGGACCTCCTGAGTCCCTACCTCCTGAAGGCAGGCGTACAGACCAAAGGCAGATTCGTCATCGGGACCGTAGCGGGCGACCTCCACGACATCGGCAAGAACATCGTATCGATTATGCTGAAGGGCGCGGGTTACGAGGTAATTGACATGGGTGCTGATGTTTCCACTGACCGGCTTGTAGGGGCGGTGAAGGAGCATCAGGCACATTACCTGGGGCTTTCGGCGCTTCTGACCACCACCATGCGGGTGATGGGAGACGTGATAGAGAAGCTCAAGGAGCTGGGGCTTCGCGAGAGGGTGAAGGTGTTCATCGGTGGCGCCCCCACATCACAAGAATATGCCGATCAAATAGGCGCCGATGCGTACTGCAAAGACGCCTTCGAAGCCATTGAAGTACTGAAGACCATGGCCGTGCACAAGCAGTAACTCCTCAAAAAGGCCGGGTATGCTTGAAGTTGTGGTAACAGCCCTGTGGTCCGGAGGCTGCGGGGAGATTCAGTGGTATAAGAAAAGGAGAAACCGTGCCGGAAAAAAAAGCCTACTCTCAGGCAGCAAGTACAGGAAAATATGACAAATCTACGGGCCTTACAGGAAAATATGACAACGTTAGAAGATTTTGGGAAGACCAGGTCTCAGGAATGTTTCTGCGGCCATCTCTAAACGAACTTGTGGAACAAAAAAGGCAACGACTGAAGCGGATTCGTATCCTGGACCTGGGTTGTGGCAGCGGTGACGGCTATGACCTGATCACCGGTGTAACCACCAAAGACCCGGGCATCTATGAACACATAACAGCCGCCCTCACCCCGGACATGATCAAGGAATACGTGGGGGTAGACATCAACCAGGATCTACTCAAACAGGCCATGGCATATTACGGTCACATTCCCAAAGTACAATTCATCCGCGACGACATATCAGATGGTCTGCCTGCTTCCATTATGGCTGAAGAGCCGTTCGATGTCTATTTCACATCCTTTGGCACCCTGTCCCATCTTGATCATCTTCAGACCGTAAAGCTCATTACCGATATTTGGAGACACGCACCCGACAGGGCCCTCTTTGTGGGGGATTGGCTGGGTCGATACTCTTACGAATGGCAGGATTTGTGGCACCAGCCAGTTGATAAAGAATATTTCATGGACTACCGAATCTCTTACATATACCCCGAGGAAGAACGTGACAAGGCGGAAGTGGCCGTGTTCCCTCTTCGACTTGTCACCCGAGACGAGATAGTGGGTATGATAGAGGAAGCAGAAAAGGCTTCAAGTATAAAGATAAAGCCCGTGAGTTTTTTCGACCGCTCTATCTTGATTGGCAGGCATATGGATACGGGAGACTACAACAAGAACTGTCCCAAGATGCGAGGGGCAGTAAACTCCCTTTTCGAGGGTTACGTACGCACGGACCTGGAGAGCCTTCTGGTGGACTATGTGCCCATGCCCGGCTTTGACCACCTGAACAACTTCTTCGAAATGTTTTTTATGTCTTCAAACGCCCTGGTCAAGCATACAATTAACTTGCTGAGCCAATATGACTCAGAAGCAGGGGTATTGGATGGGGTAACTGATCCCCTTCCCTTTTACCCGGATTCCCTGAAGGAGGCCATGAACTCCATGCGAAGAGTGATTCAAGGCGTAGGGTGGCTGAAATGGGGAGATGTGAGGGCCAACGTTATCGAACCGCAGCTTGGGTATTGCCTTCGAAAGCTGGAGCTGGATCTCCAGCCAAGACAGGGAATGGGCCACGGCCTGGTGGGAATATTCGAGATTCAGAAATAGCACTGCTATAAGGGGCTGATATGAGCGGATTGGTTGTAGTATATGGAAATTCGGATCAAGATAAGGCGGAGGCCATGTTTCAAAAGATCAAGCATCGGGGGCCGGACGTTTCCGGGGTGTTTCAAAACCATGGAATTATCATGGCCCAGAATCACCTCGAAGCGGACGCCGCCATGGCCCCAGGAGAGGTCAAGATTCCAGTATCCAGGCCCTCGAACCCAAATTTGCGAATCTGCTACGACGGCCAGATGGGGAACTGGGACGAACTGGCTCGCTCGCGTGGGATCTCTGACGGCCCACTCAGGG
>MAXP01000309.1 GCA_001751085.1 Desulfobacterales bacterium C00003060
CTTTTAGCTTGACGGCTGCGTCCTTGATATTGGATTGTAATCTGCAGGAATCGCAATGCTTTTAGACCCATTCGAGGGCTCTTCATCAAACCACCCGTTCTACGGGTGGTAGGTAATTAGCCCCTGTTCAGCAAGGTACTTGTAGGCAACTTCTGTTGGTTCTATCTTCTCGATATCCACCGCAGCATTGAGGTCCTGCCAGGCCTTGCGGCACTCGGCCACGATCCCGGGAGTAGCCGGTTTGCCCCCTCCGGGGAATGTCGCCACCAGCGTATTGAGGATATGTTCGATCTCCGGATATCTATCGAAGGCATCCTTTCGGACGTAAGGAGTCAAATCATAGGGCGGGAAGAAGGACTTGTCGTCCGAGTACAGATGCCAGCCATATTTGGTGATACAGGCGTCAGTACTGAAGACCATTGCAACATCGGTCTTGTGTCCTCTCAAAGCGATCAGTGAAGCTCCAGGTGTTCCGGTCCTGAGCGTGCTCTTGGCTATTCTGAAGTCATAGAACTTCTCCAGGGCAGACAGTCCGTCTGGACGAACTGAGAATTCAAAATCGACAAAACTTTCGATCTCTCCTTTCGTGTTTCGATAAAGCCCTGCCAAATCAGATAGCCTCGTTAATTTGTGTTTTCTGGCGAACTCAGGCCAGGATACTATGGCATAGGCGTTGTTGTTCCATATCGGATTCAGCCACACAAAATGATTGATCTTGTCTTCTTCTCTTACAAGCTGATAAAGTTCGTTATTACCCGCGCCAGGCACGTATTTGCGCTTAAGGTGAACCATCCAGGCTGTCCCTGTATAGTCAGCACAGATATCAATGTCGCCGGATTCCATTCCAGCTCTAAGGGCCATGGAGGTAAGATCCGATCTCAACTTGACCTTGAAGCCGCGATCCTCCAGCAACTGCTTGATTAACTGACCGACGATGTACTGTTCTGTAAAATTCTTATTTCCAACGGTTATGCTCTTTTCAGCCGCCCAGGCGTGTGCAGGCCAGATTGCTGACGCAAATACCAAAACACCGACGACGATACTGATGTCCATCTTGTGCATCTCTGTACCTCCCTGTTGTCAGCAGAGCCCTATGCGCCTCTCAGCCCCCGTGGAGTCATCCACCGTTCCACTCGTTCCAAAAGAAAACCCAGGGTAATGGCCATGGCTGCAGTCGGCGCCGCCCCC
This sequence comes from Desulfobacterales bacterium C00003060, assembly GCA_001751085.1. Classification (GTDB taxonomy): domain Bacteria; phylum Desulfobacterota; class Desulfobacteria; order Desulfobacterales. The sequence continues at coordinate 1,189 of MAXP01000309.1, forward strand.
TGTACGATGATCAAAGCCTCCCGGGCAAATACTCCTGTCAATGTAATTTTTCCCAGACCTGCCCCACCGACAAGAACAGCAAGTTCTGCAGTGCCCACCGTGATAACGGTGGAGATCCTGATTCCAGCCATGATTACGGGCCTTGCAATGGGCAATTCTATCTTCCGGGCGATTTGCATTTTCGTCAGTCCCATTCCCCTGGCAGCTTCTATAACCGCAGGATCGATCGTTTTGATACTAATATAGGAATTGCGTAAGATGGGAAGGAGTGCGTAGATGACCAACGCCACAATAGCTGACTGAAGGCCAAAACCCAGGAGTGGGGCCATGATGGCAATTACAGCCAGGCTGGGTACTGTCTGGCCCACACTTGCGCCGCCAATTACAGGAAGTGCGAACTTCTCAAAACCTGGTCGAGTGACCATGATTCCCAGGGGTACACCAATGGCAGTGGCTATAACGACTGCTATGAATACCATCTCGAAATGAGCCCACGCGCTATACAGCAGGTCATCGTACGTGAAGGTGCTGTAGATCCCCACCTTACCCAGGCTGGTAACCCAAATCGTCGCTCCGATCAAGAGCGCAAGAAGGCTAACCAGAATCACCCGATGTTTCATGGGGATTCTTCCCTCAGAGGCGTGATCCGACGCATGCGGACGGAGGCCTCTTGAGCAGTTTCTCTTAGCGCATCCTGGATTGCCTGAAACGTTAAGACCCCTTCCAATCTGTTATCCTGATCGACTATAGCCAGTACATTCAGCCCGCTGGTCAACATGACGGAAAGGGCTTCACTCAAGGTAGCATTTGCGGAGGGGGCGGTGAGTGCCGAGGTATTCATAATCTCTTTTACCTTCCGGCCTCCCTCCAAATCTGAGGAGACTGCCCATCCAGCAAACCTTCCCTCATCGTCAATTACCACGAGCCAATCGATTCCCTCTTGTTCCATCCGCTTTCGAGCAGCTTTTACATCCTCGTCCGGTTTTGCTGCGGGCGGTGATTTCCACATGACATCCTCTGTGCGAATCAGTTGCAAACCCTTAAGGCCCCGATCGGCACCAGCAAAATCTGCTACAAATTCATCCTTTGGCCTGTAAAGCAGGTCGGCAGGCGGGGCATATTGCACCAGATGGCCTTCTTTCATCAAGGCTATCCTGTGTCCCATCTTGATTGCCTCATAAATGTCATGGGTTACAAATATAATGGTCTTCCGTATCTCCTGCTGTATCTTGAGAAACTCATTCTGCAATTCCACACGGGTGATCGGATCGATGGCTCCAAAAGGTTCATCCATTAACATGATAGGGGGGTCCCCTCCCAGTGCGCGGGCCACACCTACCCGCTGGCGCTGGCCGCCAGACAGCTCACGGGGATACTTGTCTATGAAAACATCAGGGTGCATTCTCAAAAGCTCCAGCAACTCCTTTGCCCGCTTCCTGCGCTTGACCTTCGACCAGCCCTTCAGGGCCGGAACCGTTCCTATGTTCTCAGCTACGGTCATGTGAGGAAAAAGCCCTATGTCCTGAATAGCATAGCCTATGTTTCTTCGAAGTTCGTTCTCATCTATGCTGGTATTGTCTGTTCCATCAATATATATTTTCCCGCTGGTAGCAGAGATCAGTCTGTTGATCATCTTCATTGTTGTGGTCTTCCCACATCCTGAAGGACCAAGCAGGACGCACAACTCGCCCTTCTGCACCTCGAAGCTTACCCCCCCTACTGCTTCTGTGCCATCAGGATAGATCTTGGTGACTTTCTCCAGTCTGATCATTTTTGCATTATTCTCTCAAGCCCTTGGGTGTAATCAATCGCTCAAACAGGGCCATAAGCCCGTCGACCAGCAAAGCCAGAGCAGATACAGATACGCCTCCTATAATGATTAGATCCGTTCGAGCGTTTCTTAATCCCCGAAATATGGGCACTCCAAGCCCTCCTGCGCCGATCAAAGCCGCAATGGTCCCAATGCCGATAATGAGCACCATGGCATTCCTCAGCCCGGCCATAATGACAGGGAGGGCAAGGGGAAGCCTAATCCTCAGAAGCAGTTGCCTTTCGCTCATCCCCATACCCCTGCCGGCTTCGATCATCGCTGGATCAACCTGCCGGATCGCAGTGTAAGTATTGCGCAAGATAGGCAACTGGCCATAGACTATCAGGGCGATGACTGCAGGCAGAAAACCTATAGCGCTGAATCCGAGACTGCCAAGAAGGATCATAAGCAGCCCGAAGAGGGCGAGGCTGGGAACCGTCATCATGATCTCTGCAAAATAGAGGACCACCTCTGCTATCTGTTGCCTTCCTTTTCCTGTTATGAAAATCCCCAACGTTACACCGAGGACAGTCCCTATTATAATGGCAACAAGGCTTATGCAGAGATGATCAACGACCCACCCTGCCAGCATTTTAGGATGTTGGATGACAAATTGATAGGCGTCTAACACAAAAATTCACCATGTTTTACTGGGGGTTCCAAAGACTTCTTCATCCACTTACTTCAGACCTCGTCAAGTGGTTGAGTTGTTAATTAGTTAAATCTTCTTACAAGCGACACACGGTCATGTCAAGTCGTGTCCAACCTCAACCTGCTGGAAGGCATCCTCCTGTTGAAGCTGGATTCACAGGCATTTTGAGCCTTTCGGACGGTACAATACCATCTGCATGTAAGGCCTTGACAAGTCACAAGTCCTTTGGTATACAGTTTCAACTCAAATATTTTGATTTAGTGCTATCATAGTATAATTCTTCCTAACAGAAACAATATTGATAACCGTTCAAAGTTCCAGGGTTCACCGAAAACAGGAAACCTGGTCCTCAGGGTCAAGTCAGGACCATTCGGCTTTGCCGAGGTATAAATGACGGCCATGAGGTGAAATCAAGGTAGAGCTTTGCTTTTCTATTATGTAAATGACAAAAACTCCTTAACTTTAGGCACCTTAGGCACATCCGCATGATTTAGCCCCCTATGGGGTTACCCAAATCCGGGCATTCTGTGCCCGGATTCTTTTGTTATGGATGGGCGCTATCTATTCCGGGGTAAACGATGGGACCGATACTGATCAATCCAAGCTTGAAAGAACATGAACTGTCCAGGCTTTTTGGTGGGGGAGGACATCAGAGCTTTTCCTGTTCGCTTAGTGCAAAAGTGGAAAGCTACAAGGAAAAGCTGAACACACTGCTCGAACCACGCCTGCACTATCGAATTGAAGAAATTGCTGATGTTGGCGTTGGATCTGTTTCTATCGAAGGAGGCACAACTTTCAGGAGCCCAAAGCTCTCACGAGCACTCAGAAATTCGAATGAAATTGTCTGCTTCGTAGCCACTGTTGGTGGCGCCATTGAAGATGAGATTGATGGACTCATGGCCGAAAAACGCCTCTCCGAGGCCTATATCCTGGATGCCATGGGCTCCGTAGCCGTCGAGAATATGGTCGAACAGTTCCATCAAGGCGAGAGATCCGAATTCACTATAGAGAACAGATCGACTACCCTGCGTTTTAGTCCAGGCTATTGCGATTGGCCCGTCACTGAGCAGAAAAAACTTTTGGGTTTGTTCGCTTCAGAGTTTACCGGGATCGATTTGCTTGATTCCTGCCTCATGCAGCCACGCAAGTCGATTTCAGGCCTCTTTGGATTGTCTTACGCTGAGGACCATCACCCCCCCCCTCCTTATAATCCCTGCCAGGACTGCAAGAAGACAGATTGCATGGCAAGAAGGACTTAGCAAACTACGGGGATCTATCCAAAACCAATACTAACCCAGGAAGGACACGCGGTGAACGTAAGAAGAGGTTTGTCAGGTGGCCATTACAAGCCGTTAAGCGATCAAGACATCAAGAAAATACACGAAACCAGCCTCAGGGTTTTTGCCGAAGTTGGTTTGCAGGTGAACTTTCCTGCAGCGAGGGAGCTCTTCCTGCATGCAGGTGCAGAGGTGGATGAGGCCAGCCGTACGGTCAAAGTGCCTCCGGGTATGGTAGAGGAGCTGATCAACAAGGCGCCTTCTGTTGTTCAGCTTTGCGGCCGGGCGGAAAACGGTGAATTGGATTGTGAGATAGGCGGAAAGAAGGTCTATCTCGGCACGGGGGGTACCGCCCTGAATGTACAGAATCCAGGCACTCGGGATTGCCGGAGGGCAACACTTGAAGACGTCGTCAACATGGCGCGCCTTGTTGATGTCCTGGATAACATCCATTTTTACATGCTTAACGTGTACCCAGATGATCTCCCAGTGGAGCGGGTGGATGTAAATCGCTTTGGCGCAGCCTTGAACCGCACCCGAAAACACGTGATGGGCGGCGTCTACACAATCGATGGGGTTCGAAACGTTATCAAGATGGCGGAATTCATTGCGGGCTCTCCCCAGAAGCTCAGGGAACGGCCTTTCATCTCCATGGTGACATGTCCGATCAGCCCCTTCAAACTGGATGAAAGCTATGCACAGCTCACCATGGAAGCAGCTCGCAACCGTATCCCGGTAGTCGTCCCGGTTGAACCCCTTTGTGGCGCTACGGCTCCCATCACTCTGGCTGGGAACCTCGTGGTGCAAAACGTGGACACACTGGCCGGCCTGATGCTGGCCCAGCTTGCCAGCTCAGGCACTCCAACCCTGTATGGCTGCATCTCTTCCATCACGGACCTTCGCGACATGAAGTACCTTTCGGGGGCCGTGGAGATGGGACTGATGAATGCCGCCGCCTCCCAAATGGCCCAGTTCTACATGCTTCCCTGTTATGTGACAGCAGGAATGTCCGATTCCAAGGTGAACGATGCACAGGCAGGATACGAGTCAGCCATCACCACCTTGATGGTTGCATTGGCAGGAGGCAACTTTATCCATGACGCAGCCGGATTCCTTGAGTTTTGCATGACCGCCTCGTATGACAAGCTGGTCATTGACAACGAAATCATTGGCATGGTGATGCGGGCTGTGGAAGGCATCCAAGTCAATGACGAGACTCTGGCCTTCGATTTGATCAAGAAGACAGGCCCTGGAGGACATTTTGTCTCTGCACGCCACACGCGCCGCCATATGCGTTCTGAGCAATATGTCCCCCAACTGAGCGATCGGGAAGAACGAACGAAATGGAAAGCCGCCGGGGCAAACGACGCTGAGGCTCGGGCATCCCAAAAAGTCAAAGAAATTCTGAATGAGCCGAGAAAACCCGTCATTCCGTCAAACATCAGGGAACGAATAAAAAGAGAGATCCCGGGATTGCGCTCATTTGTTATGGACTAAAACATAGAGGCTTCGCCCCAATTTTGAGGACCCATCGATGATTATCATTGGAGAAAAAATCAATGCCAGCCTCGCTGGCATCAAGCCCATCATCCAGGAACGGGATAGCGCGAGACTCTTAGAACTGGCAAGAGCCCAGGCTGCTGCAGGGGCTGGGTTCATCGACGTGAACGTGGGCACTGGCGTGGGATCCCAGGAAGACGAAATTGTCTCCATGCAATGGGCCATTGAGACGATCCAAGAGGAAGTCGAGACCCCACTTTGCATTGACAGTGCGGACTCCACAGTGCTGGAGGCAGGACTCAAGGCGCGAAACGGAAGACCAAGTTTGATCAACTCGACCAAGGCGGAGGAAAAAAATCTTGAACAGGTATTGCCCCTGGCCCGAGAGTACAACGCCCCCATTGTCGGTCTGGCAATGGATAAGGCCGGCATTCCCAAGACCGTTGAGGATCGTCTTCGTGCCTGCGACTATATCGTGACCGCTTGCGAGAAGCACGGGGTGCCCCTTGAAAATGTATACTTTGACCCCCTGGTTTTACCCATTAGCACGGACATCAAACAGGGACTGGTGACGCTCAATACGATTGTGGAGATCAAGCACCAATTCCCCGCGGCCAAGACCGTCATGGGCCTTTCCAATGTATCATACGGTCTTCCTGGGCGACCCAGGCTCAATGCAGCCTTCTTACACATGGCCATTTTTGCCGGCCTGGATACAGCGATCCTGGACCCATTGGATGAGCCGTTGATGGGCGCAGTCAGGATCGCGGAAGTCCTGATAGGCAAAGATCGGCATTGCCGGCGGTACACCAGGGCGTTTCGAAATTGACAATTGACTAACGACGATTGACTAATGACCAATGACCCCAGTGAAATACGCTGCGCTGTCCCTGCCGGGAATTTCACGGGACAGGCCAATGACTAATAACCAATGACTAATAACTAATAACTAATAACCAATCAGGAGCGAGGATTCAGTGAAAGAACCTTATAGGAAAGGCATCGTTGTAAAGCCTTACGAACGGCTGAATTTGGAGCAAATCAAGTGGCTCGACGAGGCCTCTCTAAAAATTTTGGAGGACCCGGGCATATGGTGCTACAACGAGAGGGCTGCAAACCTGTTTAAGGCCTTTGGAGCCAAGGTTTGGGAAGAACAAGGACCAAGCTCGTCTTGCTGGCGAGCAAGTTTTCCACATGGACTGGTCAGGGAAGCTGTGTCTAAAGCTCCATCGCGCTTTGTTTTGGGGGCACGCAAACCGGAAAACCGCTTGCTCCTGGATGCAGAGGTGCCCCGTGTTTACTTTGGGTCTGGTTCCGAAGCCAATGTGTGGATCGATGTTCAGATGGAACAATTCGTGAGTGCCACCGACCCACAGGTGAAGATCAGGGTTCCCCGATTCAGGGAGCTCCGGGGCACTTCGACTTTGCTGTGTCGCGCTGCCAATCTTTGCGAACGGTTGGAGCACCTGGACTTTTTCATCCGGCCTTTGAACATTCAAGACCCGGGCGTCACCTCAGATAACCATGATGTAAACAAGTTTTTCGCAAGTCTGAACAACATAACCAAGCACGTCCAGGCAGGGCTGACCAAGTTGAAAAGGCTCCAAGACGTCATTCGTATGGCGGAGATCATTGCGGGCGGCAGTGAAGCACTAAGAAGCAATCCAGTGATCTCGTTTATCGCTTGCGTGTTTAAAAGCCCGCTGCAAATCGTGGATGAAACCGCCGAAAAGGTCTTCGCCATCGTGGAGAGCGGTCTTCCTTTGGTCATTTCCTCCTCCCCGCAGGGAGGGTCTTCGGCTCCTATACAGGAAGCGGGGATGGTGGCCCAGATCAACGCTGAGATCCTGGCGGGCATTACCCTGACCCAGTTTATCAAAGAGGGAGCGCCGGTGCTTTACGGGAGCGTTCCCGTACGGGCCAGACTGGATGACCTCCATGATGTGTACGGGTGTCCAGAGTTCAACCAGTATAACATTGACTGCGTTCAACTGGCCCGCTTTTATAAAATACCCTGCTATTCAACAGCAGGGGTCGGAGACGCCAAGGTTCCGGGCATGCAGGCCACGTTTGAGAAACTCTTTACTCATCTCTACATGGCCATGGCTGGTGCGCAGTACACCCATTACGCCTTCGGTCTTCTGGACAGGACCAACAGCTTCTGTCCAGTCCAGGCTGTACTCGACAACGAGCAGATCGGCAAAATTAAACACTGTTTGCGAGACCCTAAGGTCGACCCCTCAATAGCGGTGGATATGGTCAAGATGGTAAAGAAGGTGATGGCGTCCCCTCACAGACTCTTTGCACGCCATGCCCGAAAGGCCATGCATGCCGGAGACGTCTCAAGCCCCTACAAGTTCGAGACCAAGGGGTTGGAAGACAAAGTCATACAAAATGCCCTGGACTATATGAGCGAACTGGAGGAGGCGCCTGCGCCGCATCTGGATCAAACCACGGTGGACCGCATCTTCAATGAAATCCCGGGCCTTCTGCCAGGACTTAG
>MAXP01000310.1 GCA_001751085.1 Desulfobacterales bacterium C00003060
ATACTCTATCAATATCGAACTGGTCTCCATCCAGGAATACCTTGAATTTCCTTTCCCAACCAAGCTCTCTCCGCCACAGAAACGGGGAACTTGCAGCAAGCCAGGGGGGGTCTGCGGAGAATACTGGCCAAATGCAATAATGGATTGACAGGACTACTAATGTTTAATAGAATTTTCGGCATCCTTCCTTCACCAGTTCACACTTTTTTCAAAAAAACGTGCATTATCGAATTGAACACGGATGTTGAAACTGGAAATTCGAAATTAGGTAACGCATCAACATCTTTTTGTTTTTTCCAATTTCCAGTTTTAAATTTCATTGCCAAAACACAAGATCAACAAAGTGTAAACCACTTCTGAGATTTAGTGAAGGATGCCAATTCTTCTAAGTCATGGGTTCTTTCAAACCTGCATATATAGAGACCTGCAACAGAGGGCTTCTGAAGGAAAAGATCGATCATGCCTATGAGATCCTGAAGGCCTGCACCCTTTGCCCCAGGGCCTGTGGCGTGGACCGGCTCTCGGGTGAGAAGGGGATCTGCCAGACAGGTGAACGTGCTATTGTGTCAAGCTTCGGTCCTCATTTTGGGGAGGAGAGCCCACTAGTCGGGAAAAATGGCTCGGGCACCATATTCTTTGCCGGGTGCAACCTCCTGTGCATATTTTGCCAGAACTATGACATCAGCCACGAAGGACAAGGCATTCCCTTTTCTACCGAAGAGATTGCCAAGGCGATGCTTTCCCTCCAGGAAAGGGGGTGTCCCAACATCAACTTCGTGACACCCTCTCACGTAGTGCCGCAGATCTTAGCTGCTGTTGAGGCGGCTGTTAAGCTCGGCCTGCGTGTCCCGCTGGTTTATAATACGGGTGGCTATGACAGGTCTGAAACCCTGGCCCTGCTGGATGGCGTGTTTGATATCTATATGCCTGATTTCAAGTTCTGGGATGCCAAGGTAGCCGAGGAACTCTGCGACGCACCCGATTATCCCGAGGTTGCCCGTGAGGCACTGAAGGAGATGCGGCGTCAGGTGGGAGACCTGGTGATGGATGGACAGGGGATTGCCCAGAGAGGCCTCCTGATCCGTCACCTGGTGCTTCCCGAAGGGCTGGCTGGTACACGGCAGGTTATGCGTTTTTTGTCCAGGGAGCTCTCGCCTAACAGCTATGTGAATATCATGGCACAGTACAGACCATGCGGTAAGGCCTCTGAGGTGCCGGGCCTGCGACGCAACGTCACTGATGAAGAATACCAGGACGCAATTCAGATGGCCCATCAAGAGGGGATCACCAGGCTGGATGAGCGAAGACGGGTCTTTGCGTTTTGGTAGTTCATGACTGTGCGGGGTAAATATGGGAAGGATATTTGCTGTAGGCGACATACACGGGTGCCTTGACAAGTTGGTGCCGCTAATGGGAATGATCGATATTGACTTCAAAAGGGATACGCTTGTTTTCATAGGAGACTATATAGACCGTGGGCCAGATTCAAAGGAGGTGGTAGACTATCTGATTGATCTGACCAGGCGACAAACCAGCGTGGTCCTTCTGAAGGGGAATCATGAACTGATGCTCCAGGCTTACTTAAGTGGGACCGACAGGTACGGCTTTCTGGCCAATGGCGGGCGAGCAACCATGGATAGTTATTATAAGGACAGTGATCATTCCGGATCCAACCCTATACCCGGCACGCATCTCGATTTCTTTGACAGCCTCCGTCTATATTATGTGACTGATAAGTACATCTTTGTTCACGCAGGTCTTAAGCCGAACATTCCCTTGGAGAAACAAGAGGAATGGGATATGCTTTGGATACGAGATGAATTTATATCTTCTGACTTTGATTTTGGAAAGTGCGTGATCTTTGGCCACACGCCTTTTCGTGAACCACTGGTTCTTGACAACAAGATCGGCATTGATACTGGAGCCGTGTACGGCAACAAGCTCACCTGTGTGGAGCTGCCGGCAGTAAGGTTTTACAGCGTATAAGCGTATAAAGGGAGGAACAGCTTATGGGAGTACACGATGTCGTCAAAAACATTGCTTGGTTGGGACATGATGGGTTTCTTATCAAGGCAGACGGCAAAGTTATCGTTATTGATCCTTTTCAGGTCAGGGAATGCGAGCCCGCAGATATTCTCCTGGTCACCCATGAACACTATGATCACTGTTCACCAGAGGATGTCCGGAAGATCCAAAAGGCTTCGACGGTGATCGTTACTGAGGCCGATTCAGCCAAGAAGCTTTCCGGAGATGTTCGTGTGGTGCGACCCGGTGACAAATTGACGGTTTCAGGAATTCCTATTGAGGTCGTGCCTGCCTACAACACAAACAAAGAATTTCATCCGAAACAAAACGGCTGGCTGGGATTTATTCTTACAGTAAACGGTGTGAGGATATACCATGCAGGTGACACGGACCTGATACCGGAAATGGAGAACTTTCAGGCAGATATTGCCATGCTCCCTGTTTCAGGTACATATGTTATGACAGCAGAGGAGGCGGTTGAGGCGGCCAAGGTAATCAAGCCTAAGCTCGTAATTCCCATGCACTACGGTGCCATTGTGGGCTCTGCAGACGATGCCCGCCGGTTTTCAGATGCCCTGACCGGGATCTGTGAAGTCGTTATGCTGTGACCGTTCACCACCCGAGAGGCCGGACAATTACATCCAAACGTCATTCCGGCGAAGCTTGTCCTCGACCCGATCGGGGAGCCGGAATCCAGTGACTGTTACCCAAACTTATTGAGAACTTGCGAATCGTTCTGGTAACCATGTGAAATTACGCTAAAATGATGTGCGGTTTAACTCCGAACCCCGAACTCCGAACTCTGATAGCTCATGAATAAGCCTATGAAAAAGATAGTCATCTGCACCCTTTTGGCGATCGTTCTATGCTATGGCACGGCCAGCGCCAAGCGGCTCAGTGTTGCCGTGAACAAGGCCAATGTCCGTTCAGGACCGGGGACAAATTACGAGATTTTGTGGTCCGTTGAAAAGTATTGTCCCTTTAACATCGTTAAGAAATCCGGGAGCTGGTACGAGATCCGTGACTTTGAAGGGGACAAGGGATGGGTTTACCATTCACTATTGAAAAAGATCCATTCCGTTATTGTCAAAGGTACCATAATCAATGTTCGCGAGGGCCCGGGAACAAACTCCAAGGTCTTGTTCCAGGCCGAAAAAGGGGTCAGTTTCAAGGTGCTTAAGAGCAAAAAACAGTGGCTGAAAGTCCAGCACGCAGACGGCGAGATAGGATGGATACACAAAAGCCTTGTGTGGGGGTATTAGAAAATATCCCTCTTGTTTTTTCTATTTGCGTCCCTCATGTTCCTCGATAAGCTTCTCAAAAAATGTCTCCATGAATGCGTTTCGCTCCTTGGCCATACGTCGGCCTTCTGCCGTAAGCATGCGGTCTTTGATCTTGGACAGCTTTAGCTTGTACTCCCGATATCCCGTGTCTTCCTCGGTGTATGGTTTTGTATCCTCCGGGTCGACACAGGGGTTGTGGAGCTTGGCCCCCACTTCGCCTGCAAAGAGGAAGGCCCTGGCAACACCCACAGCGCCGATGGCATCCAGTTTGTCGGCATCAAAGAGCGCCTCTGCTTCTAAGGTCTTTGGCTTGTGGTTTCCACGAAACCTGTGAGATTGAATGCAGTGGATGATATTAGCCCTTTGCTCAGTGGAAATCGGGTATTCTGCCAGGAGACTCCCGGCTATCTCCGCCCCTTTTTCCGCATGGCAGATTTCACCCTTTGATTCATCTTCATAGGATCGCCCCACGTCGTGAAGGTAGGTCGCTATCTCCAATACTTCTAAATCCGCCCCCTCAACCCGGCCAATATGCATAGACAGGTTGTAGACTCGCTGGGTGTGTCCCCAGTCATGGCTGCCTCGGGAATTGGAAAAGCATCTGACGGCAAAGCCCCTGATGTCTTCAACAGTGGTGGGCATAATCAATTGCTGATGGTGCCGCAGATGCCCCTTGCTATCAGGCATGGCCGGCGGCTCCGGAAAGAAGCCTTACATCGATTCCCAGGAGTTTGGCAGCCTCCTCCCATCGCTTTCCTACCGGGGTTTCGAACAAGATGGTTTCACTGGCAGGGCAGGTCAGCCATGTATTGTTTATGATCTCCGATTCCATCTGACCGGGGCCCCACGCTGCGCATCCCAGGGTGATAACAAAAGATTCAGGCCCTTGTCCCTTGGCGAGTTTTTCCACAAGGTCCTTTGAATTGCTCAAGGCAAGCGAGGGCGTAACAGGACGGCAGGCTTCGTGGCCAAACGGGGGTCCATGGACTACAAAGATTTGGCCCTGGTGAACAGGTCCTCCCATGTGAAGTGGAAGGGAATCCATCTCCGGGACCGATTCCATATGCAACTCCCTAAATACAGTATCCAAGGTGAATTCCGGATGAATCCTGTTGATCACCAGTCCCACGGTTCCTTCCGCAGTATGTTCGCACAGGTAGGTCACGGTCTGGGAGAAATTCGGATCGGTGAGGCTGGGCATGGCAATAAGGAAGTATCCTTTAAGGGATGTATGGAATTGCATTTCCTGACTCATTTGTTCTCCACTTATTCCCCTTTCATCATGAGATGGGAAACGTGGGTAATTGAGATTCATAACACCATCCTAATTCAGTTGAGCTCAGTTGTCAACAATGCTGGCCTTTCGAGGTATAGTAGCCCTGACGGTATCTTCTCAATAAGTTGCGAGCTGTGCGGTTACACGTCAGAGCATTCAACACACGAAAAAGAAAAGAATTATCACGAAAGCACGAAAGCACGAAAGATTGAAAGCACGAAAAAATGCCGGTAACTAACTGGTCAGGCACTATCTAAGGATTTTGAATGGCTGTCACAAATTAAGGGCGAAAATAATAGCTTCACGAACCTGTTTGTTTTTCAATGGTGAAACGACCGTAATTAGAGATCCGATTTTCCGTTTCGAAACCGTCTGTATATGGTCAAAATTGACGGCGCAGTCCCTCGGCATGCCATCATCGTTAGATAGAAACACTTCACTCGGTATCTCTCTTATTGTCGATGTGATCGGTGCGATAGTTACCTCACCGAGGTAATCCAAGATTGAATCTCGGGTCAAAATTAATACAGGACGTTTCTTGTCTGGAGATTTGAACTTATACCATCGTATCTCTCCCCTTTTCATTTATCCCCCCAGTTCTGTTCATCTTCCCAAACGCTGAATTCGTCTACTGTCACAGGGTGTAATTCATATCCTTCTCTGTGTCTCTTCTCCTGCTGTTTAAGACTCAGGCTTAGTATGGCTTGCCTTAAAGCCTGCCGTGTAAAGGCGGAACGGGTGGTTTTAAGTTCTTTAACGATATTGTCAACCGATTCTATAAGCTCTTCATCTAACGTCATTTGAATCGTGCGCATAAGAACCTCCGATTAATATGGATTAATATAGCTATTCTAATCCACATGAAGGCGTATGTCCAGAGTATGGCCCGAAATAGGTTCAAATGTGCCTATGTCCCTATTCCACTGTTGTCATTCCAGAAAGGTAGCCGTTCACGGGCAGCTCGATGCCCTAATTTTACCACAGAGGCACAGAGGACAGCGTTTTTTTGCCCGATCGCTGGCTGCCCTATGGAATGTTTACCCCGTGGAATGCGTAGCCGATTCCCCTGGGGCGGAGCTTATTCCTCTGGGGTCTCTCGGTCGGGCAAAAGGAATTTAACCTCTGAGTTCTCTGCCTGCCCTGCCTGTCCCGTGAGGGGTTTGGTTGTCTTGGGCTTGACACTGGGGCTCAATATGGTACATTAAAAAGACTGGAGGTGCCAATAATGAATATTCAAACAGATATAAAACCTGTGACCTACCTTAAATCACGAGCAGCCGATCTTTTGAAACAAATCAATGAAACCCATCGTCCTGTCATAATAACCCAAAAAGGTGAACCTAGAGGTGTGTTGCAGGATCCCAAAAGTTTTGAGGATATGCGTAAAGCCATTGGGATTCTCAAACTTATTTCTCAAGGCGAAGAGGATATCAAGAAAGGTAAGGCCAAAACCCAGGAACAGGTATTTAATAATATTGAAGAACTGCTGAAAATGAAAAGTAAATGAGCCAAAAAT
>MAXP01000311.1 GCA_001751085.1 Desulfobacterales bacterium C00003060
AAAGATATCAAAGAAGGCCTCAAGGATATCATAGACACACCTGATGTAATGGTCATCGACCCCCCAAGGGTAGGCATGCACAAAGATGTAATAAAGATGGTTCGCAGCCTGTCCCCCGGCAGAATTGTCTATGTTTCATGCAATCCAGCCACGCTCGCACGGGACCTTGCCGCGCTAAAAGAAGACTACCACCTTGTAGAAGTCCAGCCCGTTGACATGTTTCCTCATACCTACCACATAGAGTCTGTGGCAAGGCTCGAAAAGTAGTCTTTTTCCGCAGACCAACACAAGCAGGTAGTGTTTTTCTTAAAGGCTATAGAAGGCCTTTGTCAAGATCTGAGACAACTTGGGATGCACTTTGCTTGAGTTCTTCCACCAGCCGGTATGGTATCCTCAGGTTCCCTCTTCCAATCCCGATATGGACCCCAGGTTTAATTGTCCCGTGATAATCTGTTCCGCCGGTAACAAGAAGCCCATGGCGATGGGCAAGGCGTTTGTACATAGCAGTGCGGTCAGGTCCATAGCCCGAACAGTAGACCTCAAGACCTTTTAACCCGGCCTGTTTCAAATCGGCAAGGAGCCTGTCCATCTCCCCTTCGGCCCTTACATTCAAAGTAAATGGATGAGCCAGCACGGGGACCCCTCCTGCCAGCAAGATGGCCTGGATTGCCTCGAAAGGCGGAAGGCGGTATCTTGCAACATAGGCGTGACGGCCCTTTGCCAAAAATTTATTGAATGCCTGGTCAATACTTTGGACAACCCTTTTGTTGACCAGAACCTGGGCGATGTGGGGCCTTCCAATTTGGCCTCCACCTGAAACCCCTAAGACCTCATCGCAGCTAATATCAATTCCGAGTCCTTGCAGCCTTTTTAAGATCTGCAGGTTTCTGTCAGCACGGCTTTTTTGCAAAACCTTGAGGGTCTGTGTCAGGGCAACGTCATCCAAACGGATCAGGTAGCCCAATATGTGCATCGTACCAGGGTCAAAGCTGGCGCTGATCTCAATGCCGGGCAGTATCTCAAGGTCACAGGAATGCTGGTGCCGCAAGGCCTCAACCGAGCCGTCAACGGTATCGTGATCGGTGATTGCTATGGCGCGAAGTCCCATCTTCTGGGCGGTTTTGATGATTTCTACAGGCGACATAGAACCATCAGATGCAGTGGAGTGGATATGAAGATCAATATAGGAGGGCTTTAGAGAAATATTCAAGATGATTGAATCTTCCCTCAGCAAGCTGCGGGGAGTCTTCGGCCGTAAGGAAATTTGGCGTTTTCAGATTCGTTTGCTAACCCCGCAGTCCAGTTGACATAGCGGGACGGGGAATGCGCTCGCTTTTGCGGTTTAAATGCCAAGGGCATCTTCCTTCGCTTCTTCCCTGGTCTTGCAATCAATACATTGTGTAGTCACTGGCCGGGCCTTCAGGCGTTCAATAGAGATCTCAGAGCCGCATGTCTCACAAATCCCGTATGTGCCCTTTTCGATTCGCTGCAGGGCTTCCCGGATTTTTACGATCAATCTCCGTTCCCTTTCTCGTATCCTAAGCATGAAGTTGCGGTCGGCCTCAAGGGAGGCTCGATCCGTAGGGTCAGGAAAACTCGCAACCCCACCTGTCATGCCCGATACTGTTTCACTTGCCTCGACCAGCAGATTTTCCAGGCGCTTGGTTACAAGCTTTCTGAAATACTCGATGTCCTTCTTTTTCATTGTAAAACCTGCCAAACAAACATAGGCATCACATATACTGCCGGATGGCGAAGTGCCCTTAACGTCTATTTCCTGTATCGATGCTCTCAAGGGAAGATAGAGCCATCAACGCAGGAAATACCATGCAACCTGAATCCATCCAAAAAGGAAACAGAAACAAGCCTGTTCACTAAAATTTATATATATACCACACGAAAAGTCGCTTGTAAAGAGAAAACTCCTCGATTGATTGCCATCGCTTAGGATTTGCCCATTGCGACTCCCTGGGGACATGTTATATTGCCGCAAAAACAGTCATTCTACATACTGAAAAAATTGTGGTGAGAGGTATTCCTCCGCTCAAATTCTCGCAGTTTAGTTTACCTTGCCTTTTGAATAGGACATGATGTGCCCTTAATTGAAGATTCTTGATTAAGTTGTCTGAGAGCTTTCTTTATATTGGAATTCTATGAAGTTGTGTTTCCAGTTGCAGCACATGAACATAAATGGTAGAAGGTCGTGTATCAGATGGTTACTCCCCAGTGTTGCCGGGGGCTCTGACCAACTGTGATAGATGGCATCCTTCATTGACCAGTTTACACTTTTTTTGAAAAAGCGCGTATTATCGAATTGAATGGCGATATCGAAACTGGAAATTTGAAATTAGGTAACGCATCTACATCTTTGTGTTTTTCCCAATTTCAA
>MAXP01000312.1 GCA_001751085.1 Desulfobacterales bacterium C00003060
GCTTACCCCTTTTCCGCATACCAAGGCCTTTGATGATTTGAAACAGCAGGATCGAATTTTTTCTTACGACTGGAATGATTATTCCGCCGACAAAGTTGTTTATTATCCCAAGCACATGTCTCCGGATAGGCTGCAGCAATTATTGCATTATGCCTGGGATAGCTTTTATCAGGATGAGCCCCAGGAATTGAAGATGTTCAAGCTGTTTCAGCAGGTGATCCGCAAGGAAATGGTGGACAAGACCTTCAGGCCCCGAAAACGGGCACTTTCGTCATATGCCTTTGGGAAAGACCTTGGATAAGACTATATTTAGTCGAGATCCTCAAAGGCATTCAATCTCGTCCATCGCCTTACCTCCCGTTCGTATCTTCCTTCCCATCCGTGCTTCTTCAGGACGTGGCCAAGAATAACTTTTAGCGCCGGCTTGAACGCGTACATCCAGATGGAGATCCATCCTTGTCCCTGGCTTTGGACAATCCCTGATGGATCCCACCATCCCAAAACTTTCTGCCGATGATACCAGAACAGGTACTGAAGTCGATCAGATTCAAGATACCTGGTTTTCACATTAGCCCACAAGCCACTGTAGAGTTTGTAATTGTCAGTATTAGTAACAAGACCTTGATCGATCAGGGCTCTTCGCATTTCAGTCTTGGGATATGGCGTAAGTATCTGGCAATAGGATGCATCAGCTCCAATGGAATTCAGGTATTCGTAGTTGCGAATAACAGCTTCTTCGTCGTCTTCAGGAAAACCGAAAATCATTCCGCCAATGACCATCACGCCATATCTATGGCAATTCTCCACGGCTTTCCTGGCGGCCCCACTAACGTTGGCTTTCCCAGCGGTCTCCAGGTTCGCCTTGGAAGCACTTTCAATCCCAAGAAATACGGATTTGAACCCCGCGAGAGCCATTTTTCTTACCATTTCTTCGTTTTGCGCCATTGAAATGCAATCCGCCTGGACCACCAGATTCAGATTTCTGTACTTCCTTTCAATTATGGCATCACAAAGCCTGATAACACGTCTTGGGTCTAACACCATGTTGTCATCAACAAGAAAAACCCAGCGGGTTTTGCGTTTGTAGTAGATGTCGTCCAGATCGGCCAGAACTCGTCTGATCGGAAATGTTCTGAAGGTACGCCCGTACATGTGCTTCATGCTGCAAAAATTGCATGAGCGAGTACATCCCCGCGAGGTCTCCATGAGCTCGATCTTGTTATACATGATATGGTATCCCCAAGTTAGCCTTCTCTTGTCACGGATTGGAAGTTTGAGCCGGGACAAATCAAGGGTTTTCCCTCTGGGGTTGTGAACGAAATCCTGGCCCTCTTTGTAGGAAAGGGATGGGATGCTGCTGAACTGGTCTTTTCCTGCGAGTGCGTTGACGAGACGTCGGCACGCCTCCTCCCCTTCGCCGCGGATCATAAAATCGATCCACTCCGCCTCAGGGGATTCGGCAATTTCCTTACTCATCAGGGTTGCATGATACCCGCCTATCACGATCTTCACGCCGGGCAGCAAGTGCTTGGTCAATTTGGCCAGCCTAATACAGGTATCATATTGCCACGCCATGGCCGATAGCCCCACAAGGTCAGGCCTAATCTTTCGCATCGTCCTAGTCAGATACTTTCTTGCGGAGCGCCGTTTGCGTATCAGGTCAATGAGATAGACGTTATGTTCTTCGTCAATATGTCCACCGACACTTGCAATGCCAAGGTTCGGCATGTGAATGGCCGTTTCGTGAATAATTATCGGCACCACATCCGGCATGGATATCAGTATAACTTTCATGAGCACTCGCTCCCGTAGTGCGCTCGAGCACCCACAGCTCGAGCTGAGAATAACAACGAATCACGAATGATGCCGTGCGCTTTGCGTTGACAACAACGTATGCACGTGCAACATCAGTCTTGAAATTGAGAAGGTCTTGCTTTGATAATCCGGCTCAATGGTTTCGAGGATCTCTAATGTAATAGTGTTCGGAACGCATGTGCTAAACAAGAATCTTCCCGGCCGAAACAACGCGTCGGTATTCCGGATAAACAAGACCTTGATCGGGGTCCTGCAAAGCCTCGCGATCTTAAAGGCGCCTTTGTTGAGGCTGCCTATGTTTCCATCCGGACTTCTGGTTCCTTCGGGGAATATGAAGAGGTTCCCACCGGCTGCCAGATAGTGGTTCATCGATTCGATATGCTGAATCATCAATTCCTTGAACTTTCCCTCCGAAGTTGAAGGAATGTATCCGGACAGTTTCAGCATATTGCCGAATATGGGTATTTTGAACAAGCTGCTTTTTGCTATGGTCTTATGTTTTTCAAACAGAGAAATCAAGAGAAGGGGATCAAGGTAAGATACATGGTTGCAAACGATGACGCAAGACCTGATGCCGGACACGTCACTGCCTATGCGCCACTTATGCTGCGGGACGAGAACACGGACCAGAATAAAAAAGCCTTTGTAGAACCTGTGGTTTAGTCGCTGAAAGGACGTTTCGCGATTTTTGGAAAACAGGTATACCATTAGATAGAACAGAGAAAAGAAAACCAGAAAACCAACAGTGTAATAGCCCCAAACCAACAGTGTAACCACAAGATCGGCAACCCATTTTGTGGGCCTGGTCAAGAAATGTTTTTCAGATCTGTCCATTTTTGTGATCAAATTTTCTTGATAATGATACTTGTATTGACCCCCCCAAAGGCGAAATTCTGGATTGCGGCAATTCGGATATCGCACTCGGCAATGCCGGTCGCGTGGCGGATCATGGCACACCTCTCATCGATTTTATCCAGATTCAGTGTCGGGGCAACAAATCCTTCTTCCATCATGTAAAGAGCAATAATCAACTCTATGGCTCCGCACGATCCCATGGTGTGCCCCATATAGCTCTTCAACCCCGTGATGAGCGGCGAATTCCCGTATACGTTATAGATCGCCTGGGCTTCGACTACATCCCCCATCTTTGTGGCAGTTGCGTGGGCACTGACAAGATCCACCTCATCGGCGCTAATCTTCGCGTCCTGAAGTCCGAGTCGTATGGTCCTGGTTATTGCATCCACATTCGGGAAAATCAGATCGCCGCCGCTGTTGTTACATGAAAATCCTGTGACCTCACAAAGGATATTCGCCCCCCGCCTTTTCGCAAATTCATATTCCTCAAGCAATACGGCCCCGGCGCCTTCCCCAACAACCAACCCATCCCTTCGGACGTCAAAGGGGCGAGGCGTTAGATGCGGGGCATCATTAAATGCCGTCGAGCAGGCCAGCAGGTTGTCAAATACTGCAACTGTGGTAGTGTCATACTCATCAGCCCCGCCACAGAGCATGGCATCCTGCATGCCATATTTGACCATTTCATACCCGAGTCCGATGGACTGGCTGCTGGTCGTGCAGGCTGTGGATGAAGAGATGACCCTGCCGGTAATACCGAACATCTTTGTTATGTTCACTGCAGTCGTGTGGACCATTGATTTCAGATAATCGACTGCTCCGATGGAAGAGAATTCGGATTTGGAATTGCTGAAAAAGGACCTATATATTCCCCGCTGAACCGAGGGACTCCCGTGGGTCGAACCGAAGGAAACTCCTAACCTGCCGGATGTGATGAAGTCATCGCTCAGTCCTGCCCCTTCAAGGATCTCCTTTGCCACCTGGCAGGCATAAAATGCCACGGGGCCCATGGTTTTGCGATACGTTCGCTTGAAATCGTACTCAATTGGGTAGTCGACCGTGCCGAAGACACCGGAATGGATATGGTCAGACAGAAGACCATCATCCCGCAGTTGCTTGACTCCGGATGTCCCATCTACCAGGTGTCTTATGATCTCTTCTTTGGTACGTCCAATCGGTGTTATTGCTGAACATCCGGTGACTACAACTCTTCGTTCCATTACGACCCCTATTCATGAAAGCAGGATTCTATCTTCTTGTCGATGCCAGCGACTCAACGTAGTCGACGATCTGGTTGATGGTCCGAACATCCATGGCCTTCTCCTTTTCTTCCCTGCTCAGTTTTGCCCCCAGCATTATCTCAATCTCTCTCAGCAACTCGATGGCATCAACACTATCAAATCCGTGCACATCCCTCAGATTATCATCCGGATCGGGATTCTTGAATTCAAATACATCCTGAAAGATCCTCATGAGTTCGGTTTTTATCTCATCTCGTGTCATATATCACTTTCTCCACGTGGAACAGCAATACAAGGTTAGATTAATAGGCATCTTTCATGAGTCAGTTTACACTTTTTCCTGGCATTTTGGTTGCATTCAGGTGTCAGGACACATGTAGGTTTCTGAAGCCTGAACACTGAAACCCGGCCTTCATTTCGAAAAAAGTGTAAACTACTTTTGCTCGATTTTGAAAGATGCCGATTAATACTACACCTTTCAGCCTCATTCAAAACAAAAAAGCGTAATGCCACAAAGTCAATCGCTCTTTTTTGTGTTTAGACCATCGGGTTTGTCACTGTCCAGAGGCTGTCCAAGTCGCGGCCCGAGAAAAGACTCGAAATGATACCATTCAAAGGGATGCCGGCAAACTGTCTGCTGCAGCAGGTCAGCGTATTTCTGGGCCGAGTGTCGGACAACCTCCTTCCTCTGATCCCGAGAGGCGCTCTCTATGTGTATGGGCTCCGATAGCGTAAAATGATACTGCCTCCTGCCTGTACGAAACGTAAAGAAGATGAACAGAGGAGCGCCGGAAAGAAGTGCAAACACATAGGGGAACTCCGGCAGGCAGACTTCATGCCCCAGGAATTCCACGGCAACGGTACGCTGATCCCTTTTCCACACCTTGTCACCGGTCATGGAAACGAGTCCGCCTGATTTGAGGAATTGAATTCCGTTCACGATATCAAATGATGTCCCCTGATTCTGATCCACCGCAATGATCCGAATGCCACTCGCGAGAAGATCCTTTTTCTGAATACGCTCGATCTCTTCCTTGTACTGTATTCCCATGTACAAGAGCAATTTAATCTGAGGATCCTGCTGTCTCATGAGATGTGCAGCAACCTCCCAGTTGCCGACATGGGACATGAGCATGATCCCTCCGGTCGTCCCCATTGCGGCTTCAACGTGTTCCCATCCCTCGGATGTGTGTGAGATATCGTCAAAATCCCTGGCCAGGAACCGATCCAGAAAAACGTATGTGAAATTCTGATACTGTTTCCAGGCACACCAGAGGTGATAGAACCGGCCCCTATCCGGAAAAAGGGCGCGGTAGAACCGGCAACTCACAGCAACCCGGCGGCGGGAAAAAAGGAAATATCCAGCGGCGACACCCCGAGATATGAGCACAAATATCCACGGACCAAGTACCTTGGACATCAGGATGAGAGATCCGTAGAATATTCCCTTCATGGAAGATAGTCGCCTAAGACGATCCCCCCGTGGGCTTTGGATCAACAATCCGCTGCATGATCAGACGGCTGAATGTACCGAAATTCCGCAAAAAATCAAAAAATGGGTGAAAGTGGGATATCTTCATGGGGCCTTGTTCGTACTTGACACGAACAGGGGCTTCGATGATCGGGATCTTGCTCCTTGTTGCCTTGACGAGGACTTCAACCTCGTATTGGAATCTTCTTGCCTTGACATTCAGGTTCAAAGACTCGGACACGGGGTAAATCCTGAACCCGCTCTGGGAATCGAGCATTCGTGGCCCCCCGGAAACCCACACCCAGAAATTCGAAAACCCCCTCCCGAATCGGCTGGTCCAGGGAGCATTGGCTTCAAACATTGCCTTTCTCGTGCCAACGATGATGGGCCTTTGGTTTTTTGGGATGGACTGAATCAGCGTCATCGCATCTTCGGGATAGTGCTGACCGTCAGCATCCAGGGTAATAGCCCAATCCGCTGTCTTTGCAACTGCTGTTAGACCGGTCATGATCGCTGCTCCTTTGCCGCGGTTGACATGGTGACGCAAGACGTGGACACCGCGGATACCCTTGATGATGGCCAGGGTCGAATCGGTCGATCCGTCATCCACCACAAACACGGGTATGTCGAGTTTCAGGGTCTCCCGGATAACATCTGCGACGCTTTGCTCGTGGTTGTAAACGGGGATGACAATAGCAAACATTTGCCTGTCAGAGCTTGGGGGCTTCGCCCCAATTGGAGTACCGGAGTGATGGAGTATCGGATTGCTGGAATCTCGAAAATCCGTCCCTGGCCGGATCATTTCCAACACTCCGGCAGAAACGCCACTGCCCAGGTTCCCGGCCCCATATGGACCCCAGAGGTCAAGGAGAGTGGTTGCAGGACAATATCTGCAAGCGGATAACGACTTTGGACTTCCTCTTTTACCGTATTGCCGACCCATGCCTGATTGTCAGAGTATTCCAATACAATAAGCGGCGAGGAATCATGCCCGAGGCGTTTTTTCAGCCGATCCATCGCAAACCCCAGTTGTCCGTCTCGATTCCTTGCCACACCAACCTGTTTGGCCCCATGGGCCGTAGGGCTGATGACAGGTTTCATGTGAAGCAGGTCACCAAAAAAGCTGCGCGTCCTGGATAGTCTCCCTCCTGCGGCAAGATACTCAAGCCGGTCCAGAAAAACATATTCCTCACATCTCTTAACGGCATCCTTTGCATAACGGATCACCTCGTCCGCAGCCTTTACTGTATTTGAATGCCGTGCGGTGGCAATTGCGATAGTCCCCAGTCGACCGGATGCTGCCTCGGAATCGATCGCAATCATCCGGTCATCCGGGTCGTTTTTACCTTTCCATGCCATCACCGCATCGTAGTTTCCGGTAAAAACAGAACCCACGCAAAGATACAGGACATCCTGATATCGATCCAAAACGCTTTGGTAAACTTGATTTCGTTCGAATGTCGACGCCTGGGCAGTTGAAACCTTTGCCCCTCTTCTCATTTGGGCATACAATTCGGACGGGCTGAAAAGGGTCTCGGGTACCGATTGGTCACCCACAATGATATAGCTGTCGAGGAGTGTCATCCCGAGCTCACGGGCGGTTTTGCGTGTTACGGAACCGGCTGCATCAGTCATGACGTGAATGGCTTGATGCAAGACCCCTGGACTTGGAATTGTTCCTGCCCCACTACCGATGTCGTCATCTGCCCACCGAACAACATCTCCAAATGATTCGAGTTTGGTTCGGACTGCCTGGGGATTGTTCGTATGGAGATGGATCTTGAGATAAGACCCGTCGCGGACAGCCACCAGGCTTTCTCCATGTTTTGAGAGTTCTTCGACGGCATTTTCAGGTTGACCATCAAGGCGGACGACCGAATCCACGCAGTGACTGTCCACTAATTCGGGTTCATACGACGATGAAATCCGGAGCCTGCCACTGAACAGCTCGGTGACAGGTCGGAAAGTATCCGTGTTGCAAACAAGGCGTCTAAAAAAGCCTTCCAAATATATGAACATCCCCAGGGCACCGGCGTCGACAACACCGGCGCGCTTCAGTTCTGGAAGAAATTCATAGGTTGACCAGACGGCCTGTTGCAGATTGTCGATCAGCCTCGATACTGACTCCATGTTCAGAGCAACATCTCTACTCTCAAAAGCTCGGACGAGTTCATCAAAAACCGTGAGTATTGTTCCCGGTTTCGGATCTCCGATCGCCTGCCATGCCTTGTCCCTTCCGTCTTTGGCGGAACGTAAGAGATCTGCGGGTGAATTCGCGACGAGAAACCCGGAAAAAAAGCCGGCGGCGATGTTGCCGGAATTGCCAGTGGCGGAAGAAAGAATACTGCGTATTGTGTTCTCAGCGTTTCCGTTGAACCGGCGCAGGGGCGCAAGGCTGATTCTCAAGTTGCATCCGGTATCTGAGTCTGCAACCGGAAATACATTGATCTGATCAAGAAGGTCCGCCCACGAAACCAACCGCTCGTAGCCGCAGACAAAAGCATCTCTCAGGTCCTGACCCATCACTCGAACCCCAGTGCCCTGCTGATATCATCCGGTATTTCAAGCTGCAGTTCCATTTCAGGCATTTTCACCGCAACCTGGTCGCTTTTTCCTATCGTACAGATCGTTCCATTGTCAGCCAACCGAATCTGAAAGTCGATTGCAATTTTTATGTGGGCCTCAATAACGGTCGCCTTACAGATGAATTCATCACCATATCGAAGAGGCACAATATGTTTCGTCGATGTCCGCGTAACAGGAAAAACGTACTGTTTCTTTACAGAGTACTCATAAAGGTCAACGCCTGAATCCTTGAACAAGGCAAACCTTGCTATGTCGAAGTATTTCATATAATTCCCGTGCCATACAAGGTGCAACGGATCCAGGTCATGGAAAGCGACCTTCAGCCTGACTTCTATGCTCTTATGCTTTTTTGCGTTCATGGGCTCAGCGTTCCATCCGAAACATCTGTTCAATTGCCTTCCTGTCATATTTTCCCGTTGCAGTGTAGGCTATGTTGTCAACGATCCTTATGCTCCGAGGAAGGGCATACGGTTC
>MAXP01000313.1 GCA_001751085.1 Desulfobacterales bacterium C00003060
TTGCTCTTGATGCTCATGACTCACCGAGAAAATCGCCATTTATGACCTTCCGAGGTATAGATATTGGATTTGGTGTTAGGGATTGTGGATTGACACCCCTGGGATTTGATATTTTTTCATCTTGATCCTGAGTGTCTTGCGGTCAATACCAAGCAGCCTGGCAGCGTGGGTCTTGTTGCCCTCCATGCGCTCAAGGACCTTCATTATGTGCAGACGTTCCATTTCCTCCAGGCAAAGCGGTTCTCTCATGAGTACACTCGATAGCACTGTATTAGAATAGACAAGATCGCGTGTGGTAACGGTCTTGTCCCGTGCAAAGACCACCAGCCGCTCCACAGTGTTTTCCAGTTCCCGGACGTTGCCGGGCCAATGGTGTTCTGTGAGTGCCTTCATAGCACTTGAGGAAAAATTCTCAATCGCTTTGCCCTCTCTCCTGCCAAACCTGTCTAAGAAGTGTTGCACCAGCAGAGGGATATCTTCCTTCCGCTCCCGCAGAGGCGGCAGGTGTATGGAGACCACGTTCAGTCGAAAGAAGAGATCCTCACGAAAGAGTCGCTCAGCAATGGCCTTTTCAAGATCCCGGTTTGTGGCTGATACAAGGCGGAGATCGACTTTAACGACCTTGTGATCTCCTACCTTGGAGATGCGCTTTTCTTCAACCGCCTTCAGCAGCTTGGCCTGGATCTCCAAATTTATGTTGGATATCTCATCAAAAAATAAGGTCCCCCCGTGGGCCATCTCAAATTTTCCATACTGTGTTTTATCTGCACCCGTAAAGGCCCCTTTGGCATGGCCAAAAAGCTCACTCTCAAATATGGTGCTCACCAAGGAGCCGCAATCGACTGACATAAAAGGGTGTCCACGTCGCCGACTCATTTCGTGGATTTTGCGGGCCACAAGGCCCTTACCTGTGCCAGTTTCGCCCTGAAGCAATACGGTGCTCTCTGTCGGGGCTACCATGGCTATCATCTCCTTGACCTTCTCAACGGAAGGGCTTTTACTGATAATTTCCGTACACCGGGCATCCTGGTTCAGAGTTTGCTTCAGATACAGATTTTCGATGGTCAACTGGCGGTTTCTCAGCACCCGGTCAAGCCGTTTGATCAGTTCCTCCGGAGTGAAGGGCTTGGCGATAAAGTCAAAGGCCCCAAGCTTCATGGCCTGGACAGCGGTCTCAATAGAGCCGTATCCTGAGATCATGACGACAATGGCTTCAGGCTCCAGGTCCCTGATCCTGGCCAGGACAAATAGCCCGTCTTCGCCGGGCATCTTCAAATCAAGGAGGATAAGGTCAAATGACCATCTCTCGATCAGTATCAGGGCTTCACGACCACTTTTCGCCAGAGTAACGCCGTGACCATGTTTGGTGAGGGTCTGGTGACAGGCGTCCCGCATGAGTGCGTCATCGTCAATCATCAGAATGTTGTAACTGGTCTCCATTTTACCCGCCCAGAAACTCTCAACGGCGCGTTTCATCTATTAAAGAATACGCTGCCGGAAATATCCCTGTTGAACGGTTGCTTAACTCCTATCTCCTGAGGTGAGGATAGACGTGTCCTTGGTCGTGGCGGATCCGTTGAACCATTCCTGGGGGATCTGTGCCTTTTTCTCTCCAACGATGGCGATGTAGTATAGAGGCTTTCCATGGATTGATAGTCGGTGTTGATAACGCTTCCGGGAGCTTACATCAAAAATTCCAGCGTCTATCATCCTGCGAATAAGCAAACAAAATCCTGTCAAATCCTCATCAGAAAGAAAGTCTTCCTTGATATTGAAAGCAATCCACGCAGGAGTTGTCAGAAGGTTAAATCCCTCTCCGAACGCTTTTGTCGGTATGTCACCGAAACCGAGTGCTGCAACAGTAGTCATGCAGTTGAACTCTTTCGCTTTAAGCTTTTCACGAAACGAGTTAGACATTCGTGTAAGGTCGGCGACATAATAATCTTCGTAAATGTCAGGACGGTCTCGTTCTACTGCTTTTGCTGCTTCTTCTATAATATCAATCCCGTACACAGCTTCTACCCCGAGGTGACGTAGTTGTTGTCCAACCATTCCGTTTCCTGCACCAAGATCTAAGACAGCAAGATTCTTTATGTCTGTCGGAGACTCTTTGACCTGGTCTTCAAGTAACCTGCAAACCGTCTCCGGTGAACAGCATTTTAGTCTTTCGTAAAACAGATATTCATAAAGCCCCGGAATCGAATAGACCTTTTCGTAATCGTGAAATCTAACTTCATAGGGCTGATTATGCGCCTTATCTTCGATGATACAGTACTCACCATCCTGAGATAACTCCTGCGTCTTGTCGTCGGGAAACTGAATAGAATGCTTTATGCTCTGCACAGATACCTCCTTTTTTGTGATTTGCCCCCCAAAAAAAATCCCCAGGCCTATGATGCGGCCTGGGGATATCCCTTTTTTATCCTCAAACATCTCCATTAACAATCCTGTCACCGAGGATTGCAACAGCTTATGTTACAGGCAGGTCTTCTGGCTCTCGGATTATCCTACTTGCCGCGCCTTCCCATCCACCTGCAGTGGACAGTGACTTCATGCGGCTTTCGTCCCCGATGACAGCGGCGGACCCGCTCCCGACTTTCACGGGATTTCCTATTAAGCTCTTGAGGAGCACCTGGTAACGTATGACTGTGCTTTTTATCCTTTCCCAGCCATTATGTCAAGATAAATCATGTGAGCTATGTTGTGTATTTTTGAACCCACTCTTCGATGATATACCTCGAAAGGCCACAAATGACACTTTTTCGCCGGCCATGAACATCAATAGCCG
>MAXP01000314.1 GCA_001751085.1 Desulfobacterales bacterium C00003060
AGGCCGTAGAATCTGCCCGCTGCATGGTAATGAAGCACCGGACCGAGCTGCCACCAGTAACCGTCTTTAAATTCATAGTAAAAATCAGACAGACTATCAGGATCTATTCTGCTGTTGAAGATATCCGAAATCAGGGCAGTATTGAAACAGGCGGACTCCTCGTGGTGAAGCAGGGTTTTGGCGCCCACCCTGCCAAGGGATAGAGGTTCGGTCATCCCATTGTTCCAGAAATATATCCTGTTCCACGCTATTATCCTGGCTTGAGGACTTGATGAAACAGGGGCGAACGTTTCGTTGAAATCAAGGGGGGATTCAAGGGCTGCGTCAATTCCGGTTTTTACCTGATCCAAACTGAAAATGCCGGGTTCTCCAGGCAGAATGTTGGACAGTTCAAACTCCCTGTTCTCGAAAGGAAGGCCGACCTCATAGCGATCAGTTTCGTCAATGTTTATATATTCATTACAAGATGCGCTTATGTAACAAAGCTGCTGGGCTGGCGCTCGTTCTGAAATGGTGCTTCTTCGCGGGTAAGCAATAGAACACGCAGAACGTGTGTTGCCATAGGGATCCACATCAAGAACCAGTTGATGCGTTATCCTCGGATCTTCCGGCTGCCTGTCATATTCATGGGTGAGGGTTTCACTCATATGAAATGTAAAGCAGGCATCATCCTTGTCAGTAGATGGCTGCAGACGTTTTAACAAGTAGGTGCTCTGGGTGACCTGATAGGGATGATCGAAAAGCACTCCTTCCGGGCTAACGGCAAACACCTCCTGCCGCACCATTTGCCCGGCAAGAGAGCGGAAACCGTCATCGAACTCTTTGGGTTTCAGGGTTGCGAGATCTTCAAAGGTGTGCGTGGGAAGATGGGCATGATCGGGGTCCCCGCTATAGTAAAGCTCCGCTCTTCTGGTGTCCCAGCCGAACATGCCGTTGTGATACCAGCTTCTGATACATGCGGGCGCGGAATAATCTGATTCATCGATGTCCGGAGTATTTTCAAAAAATTCCGAATCATACTGCTCCACCATGCCAAAGCCGCGGAAAATCCTTTCTTCGCCGTCAAAATATCCGTCATGGTATTCATAGCGACTGACAAAACAAGAATTTCCAACCTGGTCTTTGACCTCTTTTTTGTCCACCACAGTGGTGTGGGAGGGAAGCCTTGAAATCCATTCGCGCCCCTTGTTCTTGTCCCGAAGATAGTGGGTGCCTGAAGAGGAATAGGTGAGTTTATCCTCCCTGCCCATTGAGTTGTCAATTGATAACAGAAGCCTTGGCTTTACACCGCTTGTCAACTGCAAGTAGTGGATAGGGTCGCCGGCATTGCCGGGCAGGGCGGACGACCAGACAAGACAAGGCGTGCCGTCCCCGAGAAAATCAAGGACGCTTACTGTTGAAAGGTTATCGATATAGGGGAGATTGGTAAGCCGCCCTTCCTCAACAAAGCTGTTACCGCATGCGTTGATCCAGTACCGCACCTCTCCCCGGCCAATGTAGAGAATATCCGTTGTGCCGCTCCCGTCTATGTCCACAAGCCTGAGACGGCCAGGATCGAACTCGGTGTCAAAATCAAAGATCGGGGCATTTTCCATTAAGATAACGTCGCCAAAACGACCATGACCGATCTGGGGCCAGTACTCCACCCTGCCGTTTTGAATTCGAACCTGGTCAAGCAACCCGTCTCCTGTCATGTCTGCAAAAAAGAGATCAAGTTCAGGGTTTTCAGCGATTGTCTGCGGCTGTTTTGCCCCGGCAGTCTGCGGTTTTGCAAACTCTACAGGCTCACCAAACCCCTCCTTTCCCTCCAAAGGATAAAGAGTGTAACAGTCATTTCTGGAAACCAGGATGTCGGGACGCCCATTGCCGTTAATATCAAGCAACTGGGTATCTGCCCCTTCGATATCAAGATTGGGAGCGCACAAAAAAGGCCTGAAGCTGTTCCACTGGTCTGTGTGGCGATCATACTCGCAGAATCCAGCCTGTCTTCCCAGCAGTACCACCAAATTGAAGTTGCCATCCTGATCAAAATCGCTGAGAGCATAGCTACCAAGTCTCTGGGAAGGCTTTTCAATGACCCTCTCCTGGGGTCCGAAGACACCATTGCCGTAATTCGATTTATAATACCATGCCTGGTCTGTTTCGGTCAGTATTCCCGGAAGACCCTCGCCGTAAAGATCAACCCAGCGAAAGCGAAAATCGCTTAACCCATTTGGAAAATTCTCCTTTGTCTGTTCCGGAGCCGAATGAAAGGATTCGCCCATCCGGGGCAAGGAATAATTGAATGTAAGGGGAGGGAGCGATTGTTCTGAAATCTCATTGGTTTCCAGGTCTGTGCGGAAACCGGTATGCTGCACTGACTGTAAAGTAGTTCCTGCTGAGTCCTCGTGATGATCAAAGGCTGTAATCCAGACAAGAGATGGCTGTGTTCCAAGCTCTTCAAAGCGATGAAACATCATTATTCGCCGGCACAGCCGGTATGTTCGAACTTCAAAACCCGGCAGGAACGTTGAATAGGGGTCTATCCGTACGGGCCATGATTGGTCTGGCAGGTGGGAGGCATTTTCATGATCCCCGAAATCGAGTACAAGCTCAAACAGCCATTGATTGTCATCAGGTTCGGCTATGTCAGCGCTGATGGGCCTGGTATTTCCATAGCTGATTCGCTTCAGATACCGCTGTGGAAAAGAAGAGGAGTTTAATACACGATCACGCTCGAAAATCTTTGAAGCATCAAGGTTGTCCGAGTTTTCAGGCGCATACTCATAGACAATCGCATTTCCGTTTGTGTCATACTGCGCCTCCACAAGCCAGGCCCATATCCGGCTCTCGTCGGAAGGGTCGGAAATGCGGCTATCACCGGATGAATCCAAACCATAGACCGAAACAACACCATTTCTTTCTCTTATACGCCAGTGAATACGGCCGGTTTCCTTATGGACCCATTTCTCAAACCGCATATAGGCCTGCTCCACTTTCAAGCGGTAGTAATGAATCCAGAACCCATCCAGATCGTCTATCCTGGGCGCCCATTCACCGCTCTCCTGTTCTGTCAATACCGGAACAAGCTCTTCACCATTGAAAGCAAATTTGTCTTTACCGTCGTATTTGGGAAGATGATCTTTGGAGCTGATCCCGATAGAAGACAACCCTGCCAGGGACCATCCCACGCCAAAAACTGAATTTCCGGCAGATGAACTGTATTGAAGGGTGAGGGATGGGGTGAAGCCGGATCTTCCAGGCATTAAAGGCAGGGGCAGGCTTATTTCCGCAGAACCTGTAAGAGGATTGACATCAACCTGATGCTGAATCGCCAGGTCTTCGATGCCTTTCGAGGCAAAAGATAATTGAGTAGCATCCATGGTGTCTATTCTTTCCCCCTTGAAAAGATAGCTATCAATGGATCACAGGAGGCTGATTAACCTGTGGGCGATGTCTATTTAGATAATTGCTGGTACCTAAGCTGTTAGCTTATTAGCGTTTAGTTTTGAAAAATCAAGGTATTACGTTAATTAGAAATTGCGCCCAATGGGTGAAAGTTTGTAATAGCAAAACATTCTGTAATCATTAAACTAACAGCTAACAGCTAAAGGCTAATCGCTCAATTCAGGTAAAGTTTGTCAACATCTTCAATGGGGT
>MAXP01000315.1 GCA_001751085.1 Desulfobacterales bacterium C00003060
TTCGAAAAAAGTGTAAACTATTTTCGTGAAAATATGAAGGATGCCCAGATTTCATACCATAGCTGCCAACAACAATATATGGCTTTCGAGAAAATGTTTCCAGGACAAAGGAAAGGCGTCTTTGTATAGCGATAACGCCATTTCTACATTTCTGTCGAAATTGCTTTCCATCCTACCATCCGGTAGGATGGTTTTTCCTTCGCATTTCTAAGAAGAAGGGCAACAAAAAATGTCTGTTTACTTTCTATAACCATAAGTTACCCTTATGAATAATGGATTTCCGCCATATGGCATGCCTCTTGATATATAGGACTATAGGACTGAAGCTCACATGATCCCAAATAATACGTTAAACGAGGGGATATTTTGAGATTTGAACGGAAAACGGAGAACAGTGAACGGTTACCCTTGACTTTATGGGATAAACCTGTGTGGATATAGTATGGTGGATTTCACGCTGGACATTGCTGACCGCATGCAGGCCGAGAACGCACTGCGGGAGAGTGAAGAGAAATATAGCACACTGGTCGAACAGTCTCTAACGGGTATATACATCGTCCAGGATGACAAGATCGTATTTGCCAACAACAGATTCGCTGAGATTTTCAGGTACTCGAGAGAGGAGTTGATAGGTATCGAGTCCTGGAGGCTCGTCCATCCCGAGCACAGGGACTTGAACAGGGACATAATGGCAAGGAGGCTGACAGGAGAGGAGGCACCATCGGAATACGAGGCCAAGGGGCTCACAAAAGACGGTGAGACCATATGGATCGAAAGGAGAAACACGCGCATAGAGCATAATGGTAGGCCTGCTATATTGGGTAACGTCGTGGATATCACCAAACAGAAGCGGGCAGAGGAAGAACTCCGAAGGATAAACGAGAAGCTTAAGAACTTTGTCGATGTGGTTTCCCACGACTTGAAAAACCCCATCATTTCGATCCAGGGATTTTCTTCTCTGCTGTTCAAGAAGTATCAAGAACAATTGGGGGAGAAGGGCCGCATGTATCTTGAGGAAATCAAGGGCAGTGCACGCCGAATGGAAATACTGGTCTCTGACCTCCTTGCGCTGTCAAGGATCGGCCACGTGGCATCTCGTTTTAAGGATGTCTCCTCCCTTAAGATAGTGAGCAATATAATCTCGGGCCTCAAAGGTAGGCTGAAGGATAAGGACATTGAGGTTGTTGTGGGCAATGACCTTCCCACCGTATACTGTGATGAAACAAGGATCTATCAGGTTTTCGAGAATCTTTTCGTGAATGCCATCAAGTTTACGAGTGGCGCTAAGAACCCTAAAATAGAGATTGGATACGAAGATGGAGGGAAGTTCCATCAGTTTTACGTAAGAGACAATGGCATTGGAATTGATCGGAAATATCACCGGACAATATTCGAGAGGTTCCTTCGGTTAAAAGAAATAGAAGATGAGGAAGGAACAGGTTTAGGGCTGGCAATTGTTGACAGGATTGTAAATAGCCATGGTGGAAAGGTCTGGGTGGAGTCTGAAAAGGGGATGGGGGCAACCTTCTATCTTGCCTTGCCTAAGGCATCCTGACCCGACTAGACATCTTTAGATACTCATGACGCGGGACCCTCTTGCCATAGAAAAAACTCGCCTTCGATACGAGTAAGCCTCTTCTAATCAATTGTCAGAGAAGCTAAGGAAGATTTCGCACAAAGAAACAGCCTTCAAGCCACTATCTGTTTTCTCTGTCATTTGTGTTGCCCCAAAGAGTATGGAAAACTTTTCATAGAACTGGCATGTTATTTCACAATAGTGGCGGCCTGGTACTCTTTGTCCTACTATGCAGTTTGAGTTAACTATTTAGAATGTATGCTGATATCTTTAAGCCAAAGATCTTGCATGATTCTTGCTTGAATTTAAATTCAGAGCGCTCAAAGATAGTCTTGTAGTCCGTTGCGGCTGTTAACGGAGTGTTGGAGTACTGGAGTAGTGGAGTAGTGGAGTAGTGGATAGTAAGAGCAAGAAAAAATGTTTTTTGTTCCCCCAAACCCATCACTCCAACACTCCAATTGGGGCGAAGCCCCTAAGTTTTGATAGAAAGTACGAAGGAAAGGGAAATTGGCGACAGAAGTCGACAAAGCGGTCCTGGAAAAGGCCTGCAAAAATATCATCGAGACCATCTTATTTTGCCTTCCCAATGCCTATAAGGGGACCGTTTACGAAATAGGTTCTCCTTCTGAGTTGGTCGCACAACGGATTACCTCCGGCGTCATCGATGAGGAAAGAAAGACCATCTCATGGGGTTTGCCGGAAAGGTCCGATTATAACCCTCCCGGAAAACCCTGGATTGAATACAGAGATGAACCGGGCCGTCCCCTGGAAGCGATGGCATGGTGTGTGGAGAAGCAGAAGAGTTGGACAGCGGAGAATCCCACAAATGACAGTCGGAGTGTCAGGCTTCAGGTGGAAGGCGTGTGGGAAGATTTCCACCACATGGAACCCGTACTAATCCGAAAAGAGGATTTATACTTTGGAAACGAGCCACACCTGCAACATGCCAGAAATTGTAAAAACGAAATCGTCTGGCAAAATAGTGAATACGTAGTGGCAGCCGTCATAAAGATTCATTTTCGTCCTCATACCATAAAGACGGGCAGCCCGGAGACAATGGTCATCAAAAAACTATCCCGAACCCTCGGCACGGAACTCCTGTCCTACCAGTTGCGCCAGCAGTCCGTTGAGGCGATGCGTCAATTGGCCTGTGACAAGATAGATTCCTGTAATGTCCTTGCGCACTCGCTGCGGAATGCCGTTGCCAAATCCGGTTTCATCTTATCGCTCATGAAACTGGAACTGGGATTCCTTAGAGATCAGTGGGAGCGAGTTCTGTTAGAACACTCGGATCAAAAGGGAGTGAAGGAAGAAGTGGTTCATGCGCTAAATGAAGCATTGAAGAGCGTGGGCGAAGGAGTTGATGATCAGAGAAAAAAGCTGATGCAGGCTCAGAACCGATTTTTGCACTTCTCGCTACCTCCTGAGCGGGGTGAAAACTGGGTGCGTATGCAGATAGAGGAGAAGTGGAATGAATTGCTTGCCGAGAAACCCCTGGATGAGGACCGGACAAAAGAGATCCGTCGTGGTATTGATCAACTGAAAAGATCTCTTTACCTTGGGAAAGATCCGGATATTCTTGCAGCCTACGACAAGATGGTCGAAAGTCTGAAGAAAGAGTGGACCAACCTCATTTACAGAGACACGGACCGACTAGATTCCCAGTTTCTTGATAGATTAGTCTTAGTTCTCGAAGACCCTTCCCTCAACCTTCCCTACCAGCAGAAATCGAGGAAGAGCCTCATTTACCTCAAAACCCTCGCTGAGATTATGGGTCAGTTGGAACAAAACACCAATGTAGTCTTGCAACAAGTGCTCAACAGCTCACGCGTAGCAGCATGACCAACTTTCCCCCGGATCTGGCACGACAAACCATCCATCACCCCATTTTTCCTTCATTCCGGTAGGAATCAGCTCCCAATCCTACCGCTGTGTAGGAAATTTCCCTTTTATTATCTCAAGCCAAAAAAGCGGATTGCGCAATTTTGAGTAATGGTCTTGCGTAGTTACAGCATTTATTCGGGTGGTCCTCACGCTTGGCACGCCTCTTGATATACATTTCATACAAACAAAGTTCAATCTCACTTTATTTATAACAGGAGGCATGAAATGAGAAAGATTGCAATGTACGGAAAAGGCGGAATCGGGAAATCGACTACTTGTCAAAACCTTGTGGCAGGTCTTACGGAGATGGGAAAAAAAGTCATGGTGGTCGGTTGCGACCCAAAGGGCGATTCTACCAGGCTGCTCCTTGGAGGGCTGAATCAGCACACGGTTTTGGACACCCTGAGGGAAGAAGGCGAAGATGTGGA
>MAXP01000316.1 GCA_001751085.1 Desulfobacterales bacterium C00003060
CTGTAACTGACAGGTACTGGAGGTTACTTTTCTTCTTTTTTCATTCCTCGCTTCTTTGCTTTTTCAAGTCGATAGCTTTCAAGATTCACCTCAAGAATAACGCTGTGATGAACCAGTCGATCTATGGCTGCCGCCGTTGTCATTGGATCTTTAAAAATCTTTTCCCATTGAGAGAAAGGTAAGTTACTGGTGAGCATCACACTGATTCGCTCGTAACAATGGGCAAGAAGTGTAAAAAGCACTTCCATTTCCTCTCGGCTCTGCTGCACATAACCAATGTCGTCGATAAGAATGGCGTCATACTTTGAGAATTTCTTTAAGATTTTAGGTAACTCAAGTTCTCGTTTGGCAATAAGCAAATCCTGCACAAGTATGCTGCACGGAGTAAAAAAAATACGTTTGTCCCGGTTGATCAATTCCTGGGCGATGGCACAAAGCAGATGGGTTTTCCCACTGCCAGGATTGCCAAAGGCAAGAATGTTCTCAGCCCTTTTTAAAAAAGATCCATCCAGCAACGAATTCACCAGACCATTGATTCTTGTTGGAAGGCGTGATCTGTCAAACGAATCCAGATTCTTCTCCAGAGGCAGTTTGGATTCACGCAGATATCTGGTAATTCTTTTTCTGCGGCGCTCTTCACATTCGCGTATTACCAACTCCTGCAAATACAGTTCATAGCTCAACGATTCCTGTCGGGCCAAATCAGCCTCGTCGCGGTAACACTCTTTAATTGTGGATAGGTACAACTTCTTGAGTCCATCATCCAATATCAGAGAATCTGGTTGGTTCATCTTGACACCTCCATTACCGTCAGAAGCTGATCGTAGCCCTGGAGACATACCTCATCTATTTCTACATCTGTTGCTGCTTCCGGCTCTTTCCCGAAATGGAATGTCTCTTCAACTTTGTCAGCACTGATAAGTTCTTCCCTGTTCATTAGGAACCGCAGACAATCATCAACCCCACTTTCATTTTCAAGAGCCGCCAGTTGTAGGATCCGTAAATATTCCTTGCTTGCCTTTGTCAGGGTATGACGCTCACACAGACTGTCATAGGCAATACGGAATCTACTCGTGGGAAATAGATCGCTCCGATATCGGTAGTTCTCAAAGGCTCCCGGTTTTCGAACAAGCCAGTCAATAATGTGCCGGTATTGGATGTAGTGTTTGCTGCTGCCGTACAAACGTGGAATATTTTCAACACATCGCTGGCCGTACCAAACCTCAAGGAAATCAGAGTACAATCGCACAGTAACCTGTTCTTTAATAAGACGACTATGAACGGAATACACATTATGCTTAACTCGAATCGTACTGCTTGGTCCCACTCGGACATCAAAGCGGCTGCACGAATCCAACCGTTTGACTGGCAATGAGTGCAGGAGTGCTTGTTCCTCCTCAAATCGTACCAACCGTCCCTGATTAAGCTGTTGCAAGAGATCTCTCAGGAATATCTCATATTCTTTGCGAGAACGAAAATCACGACTGCCTCGCAGCATCAGGGCCTGGTCAACCGCTTTTTTGAAACGGTGATGGCTTTGCTCTACATCACCATTCTCATTGGGGCTTGCCGGGTTAGTCCGGCGACCTTTTAATTTGTAATGATCCAGAATGCTTTGATATCTACGGGTAAATTTCTCAGGATTATCCGGCTTGTTGACCGCTGCTGACAACCTGTCTGTCTGGTGCTGTTGAGGAACACCACCAAGGTTCCACAGACTGCACTGCAGACCTTCACTGAGGCTTTCAAAGCTTTCGGAAAAACATATGTTGCAGGTTTCCCAGTTGGAATATGTCAGGACAAAATGGTACACCAGATGGTCAAATGGCACGCAACCCAGAGTTACGCCGAGATCTGACATATGGGTGAAATCTGATTGACTCAACTTTCCTGGTTTATGTATCTGTGGAAAATACACCTCCCGGGCTGGCCCCTCAACAGCACGCCAGTTCTTTATTCGTCTTTGAAAAGTCCGCAACTGACCATCACTGTATCTGCCTGGATATTCACGTTGCAAATACTGGAAGAGGGTCTTGGCCTCTAAGCCTTCATTTGTTTCCAAAAACGGCTTTACGATGTCCCATGC